>ONLT01000093.1 GCA_900318755.1 uncultured Eubacteriales bacterium | reverse complement strand
CTGTTCTCCGCGCTGCTCGTCTACTCGGCCAACGACTGCGCGATGGCGATTGCGCGGACGATCGGAGACGGATCGGTCGACAAATTTGTCGAGATGATGAACGAAGAGGCAAAATCTCTTGGAATGACGGGCACACATTTTGTGAATCCCCACGGGCTTCCGGACGACAATCATTACACGACTCCGTACGATGTCTATCTGATGCTGAACGAGGCTGTGAAATACAGCGAGATAACCGACGTGATGAAGAATTCGATCTACAAGCTTACCGTAACGGATCAGACCGGCGCGTCGAAGGCATTCAACCTGGATGCGACCGACAAATACCTGAGCGGCGATCACGCGCTGCCGGACGGCGTCACGATCATGGCCGGCAAGACCGGCACGACGGACGCGGCCGGAAACTGTCTCGCCCTCGCGGTACAGAACCGTTATGGAATTCCGTACATCGCGATCATCATGAACGCGCCGAATAAACAGATTCTCTACGCGGACATGGACACACTTCTGACACAGACGAATACATAAACTGCTTGTATTTTTTGTTGGAATGAACTATAATTAACACATAAAAGCTTGAATTTTGTGCAAATTTATTAAATACAAGGAGGACATCGCTATGGTTCAGTTCATCGTTGGCAGAAAAGGCAAGGGCAAGACAAAACATCTTCTGGAGCAGGCGAACAGTGCGATAAAGGAGGCGTCAGGAAACGTCGTATACCTGGATAAAAGTTCCCAGAAAATGTATGAGCTAAACAACAAGATCCGTCTGATTGATGTTTCGAGGTTTCCGCTTCGCGACAGCTCCGAGTTCATCGGATTTATCTGCGGCATTCTTTCCCAGGATCACGATCTTGAGGTGATGTTCCTGGACAGTTATCTTGCTCTGGCCAGAATCAATGATGACGAGGCCTTCGAGAAAACGATATCGGAGCTTGAAAATATCAGCAAACAGTACAGCGTTGAATTTATTCTGAGCGTCTCAAAAGATAAGGAAGAAATTCCGGAGCAGCTTCAGGACCGCATTTCGCTGGCGCTTTGAGTTAAGATCCGGCTCAGAAGACAAGTGAGGGAATTATATGCCGCTTTTGGCGGCCTGTGATTCCTTCCTTGTTTTTTTATGTCCGAAGAGCGGCGGACGAAGGCTTAAAAACCGCTCCGGCACTTGACAGATCCGCGGATTCTTTTGATAATATTCAGGAGGCGGTGCGATTCCGCTAATATTCACGTCAGGGGAGAACGAATTGCCAAACGCATCGGGAAAAAGAAGGCGCAGGCGCTTTCATTTTAATATCGGGGTTGTGATATTCGGAGCGATCCTGCTTTATCTTGTGATCACGCTCGTGATTTATCTCACGACGAACCGGCAGGAGATTTATCAGGTGACGACCGGCACGCTGTCGCAGAACGCGACGTACAGCGCGCTGATCCTCCGGGAAGAGCAGATCGTCAGCGCGGAGCAGAGCGGCTACGTCAATTTCATCGTCGCGGACGGCATGAAGGCTTCCGCGGACGAAGCGGTCTGTTCTGTGAGCGACACGCAGTCGGAGAAGAGCCCGCGCAGTCTGACCGACGAGGATCTTTCCGACATTCAGTCTCAGGCATCGAACTACACCGGCAATTATGACCGGAGCCAGTTTGACTCGGTCAACGACCTGAAGGCCTCGATCAACGCGATCCTGTTCGGAAACGGAGCGGCCGACGCGTCCGGCAGCGTCTACAAGGCGCCGCAGGCGGGACTCGTCCTCTATTCCAGCGACGGCTACGAGGGCAAGACCGTCGACAATCTGGCGGCTTCTGATTTTAACTCAAAATCGTACCGAAAGACGAAGTACGAAAGTGACGCGAAGGTCGAGAGCGGCGACACACTCTACAAGCTTATCACCAGCACGAACTGGTCGGTCGTCATACCGCTGACGGATTCCCAGTACGAGCAGCTGAAGGACCGGAAGCAGGTGCGCGTCCGGTTCGCAAAGGACGGTCAGTCCGAGACCGGAACGATCAATCTGTTTGACCGTGACGGGCAGCATTACTGCCAGCTTTCCTTCTCGACCGGGGTGGCCCGCTACTGCGGCGAGCGGTTCGTGAACATCGAGCTGGTCACGAACACCGCCACGGGTCTGAAAATCCCGAAATCGGCGGTTGTGGAGAAGGACTTTTACCTGATTCCGAAATCCTACGCGACGACGGGAGGAGAGAACGGCGAGACCGGATTCCTCAAGGAAGTGACCGACGACAACGGAAAGACGACCACCTCCTTCATCAACGCGACGATCTACGAGGAGACCACGCCGGAAAATGAAACCGATCCGGTTTACTATTACGTCGACAAGAGCGATTTTAGTGCAGGCGACGTGATCGTTCACGAGGATTCGAACGAGCGGTACACGATCGGCGACACGGCGGCTCTGCAGGGCGTCTACTGCACGAACAAGGGATACGCGGATTTCCGGAAGATCGAGGTGCTGGAGGAAAATGACGAGTACTGCATCGTCGCGGCGGGAACGTCCTACGGACTGTCCCAGTACGACTTTATTGTACGAAACGGAAAGGATGTCCGGGAATCGGACCTGATCCGTCAGAAAAAAATCATTCATCATTCAGGAAGGAAGTTGATTGTATGTCAGAATTACTTGATCGGATGCATTCGGTTCAGGCGCGCGTAAAAGCGGCCTGCGAGCGGGCGGGACGAAGTGAGGATTCCGTCTGCCTGATCGCGGTCAGCAAGACGAAGCCGGTGGAAAATGTCAGAGAGCTGTACGACGACGGCCAGCGCGTCTTCGGCGAGAACAAGGTGCAG
>ONLT01000092.1 GCA_900318755.1 uncultured Eubacteriales bacterium | reverse complement strand
CGTCCAGAAGCTCCCTGTATTTTTCCTGAAGCCCGGCTTCTTCTGCCGTTTTCGAAAGAGCGGAAAGGACGGTTTCGTCGACCGCTTTTGCGCCGTAGTTATACGTTAATCCGCAGGCGATCGGCAGCTGATAATCGTTCACCCGTTTCGCTCCGTTATCACCTGACATCGCCGCACGAACATCCACCGGCTGAATCGCCTTCAGTTCGCGAAATGATGTCAGTGCGTCAAGATTTTCCCATTTCACCATGTTCCATTGCCCTCCTGTTATTATGAGCGCCTGACCGCTAAAGCAGACCGATACATCACTATCATAATATAATTCAGCCGCTTTTCCCAGTCATTTTATCAAAGTTCTCAGACGGTCTTTCCGTCACGGCGCACGGTACCCGCTGAGCAATAAATGACAAATGCCAGAAATACCATCGCGGCGGCCATCCATGGGATGAGCACGTGAAGGCCGCGGGGAGAGAAGAGATCCCAGTACCCCTTCAGATAGATCACGATGATGATCAGGGGCAGGACGTATTTCATGTACGGCTTCATCCTTTTCGGAAATTTCAATCCAGCTCCGGCATCTGCCTCCGCGATGAATGCGTCCCAGCCCCAGCCGTTCCTGCGCGTGCAGAACAGAACGAACGCGAGCGATCCCAGCGGCAGCAGATTATTTGATACGATAAAGTCCTCAAGATCCAAGACCGTCGTTCCCTCTCCCAGCGGCCGGAAGGACGGCCAGAGACTGTAGCCGGCGACGCAGGGCAGGCTGAGCAGGATCATGAGCACGGCCGATATCAGAACGCTTTTCTTCCGGCTCCAGCCGAACAGATCCATGTCGAAGGCGATGATGTTCTCAAAGACCGCGATCACCGTGGACAGCGCCGCGAACGTCAGGAAGACGAAGAACAGCGCGCCCCAGATCCGTCCGCCCGCCATCTGCGTGAAGAGATTCGGAATCGTGATGAAGATCAGCTTCGGCCCCGATCCCGGATCCACTCCGAAGGCGAAGCAGGCGGGGATGACGATGAAGCCGGCCATCAGTGCGACAAAGGTGTCCAGTCCCGTGATCGTGACCGCCTCGCCGGCCAGACTGCGCTCCCTTCCGATGTACGTTCCGAAGATGAGCATCGCGCCGATGCCGATCGAAAGCGTAAAGAACGCCTGGCTCATGGCCGCAAAGATCACGGTTCCGATGCCTTTCGAGCGGATCGTCTCAAGATCCGGGACGAGATAATAGCGGATGCCGGCGCCGGCTCCCTTCAGAAATACAGAGTGAACCGCGAGAACGATCATCAGCAGCAGAAGCGCGATCATCATATATTTTGTGACGCGCTCGACACCCTTCTGCACGCCGAAATAGCAGATCAGAAATCCCAGCAGGCAGACGACGACGGTCCAGAACGCCATCTCGCCGAAATTGCCGAGAAGGCCGGAAAAGTCGTCGGAAATCGCGGCGGCGTCCGCACCGGCGAAATCGCTGCGGATGTGCTTGTACGTGTAATCCATCATCCAACCGCAGACGGTGGTGTAGTACATCATCAGCAGGTAGCACCCGAAGATGCTGATGTATTTCAGCAGGTGCCAGCGGGTGCCGGCCGGCTCCAGCTTCTCAAAGGCCTTCGCCGCGCTCAGGCGGCTCGCCCGTCCGATCGAGAATTCGCAGATCATCACGGGGATGCCCAGGATGAGAAGAAAAACGAGATAGATCAGAATGAAGGCCGCGCCGCCATACTGACCGCAGAGATACGGGAATTTCCAGACATTGCCGATGCCGATCGCGCACCCGGCGGACACCAGGATGAAGCCCAGGCGCGAGCTGAAGCTTTCCCTTGTTTTTACCTGTTCTGTTTCTGACATGAGCGGTTCCTCCCGATGATAAATGATTGAAACGGCAGACCTTTCCGGACGGCCGCAATATTCATTGTAATCAGGAATGACGGATTATACAATGCAAAATCCGGATGTGACAAAAATTTACAGCAGAAGCATTCCAAAAGCTGTTCAAATTATAGAGCGATATGTTACAATTATGACAGAGATTGACCGCACGTTTTCCCGCGCGGCAACTCTGCAGTACTATAAATTAAATCCGGGAGGAATACCATGCGGGGTGTACAGACGCAGAAATCGTTATTGAGACGCAAAGTCTTCACAGAAATTGCCAGGATGGCTTATAACGGAGACGATCCCAAGACAACGCTTGATGAACTTCCTTACAAAATTATTCCGGGAGAGATGGCAACCTATCGGGACAGCATTTTTCTCGAGCGGGCGATTGTCGGCGAACGGCTGCGCGTGGCGATGGGCATGGGGCTTCGCAAGATGACGGAGCACAGCCTGATCTCAAAGGGCGTGGACGAGAGCATGATCGGGGAGAAATACTATGAGCCGCCGCTCATCGATATCATCAAGTTTGCCTGCCATAAATGTCCGGACAAGCGCGTATTCGTGACGGACGGCTGCCAGGGCTGCCTCGAGCATCCGTGTCAGGAGGTCTGCCCGAAGGGGGCGGTCTCGATGAGGGAGGGCAGATCCTTTATCGATGATTCGAAATGCATCCGCTGCGGAAAATGCATACAGGCCTGCCAGTACAACGCGATCATCAGGCAGGAGCGGCCGTGCATCAAGGCGTGCGGTGTCGGGGCGATCGGGATGGATAAATACGGCCGCGCGCAGATCGATCAGGAGAAATGTGTCGCCTGCGGCATGTGCCTTGTGAGCTGTCCGTTTGCCGCAATCGTTGACAAGGGGCAGATTTATCAGACCATTCAGGCGCTGAAGGGCGATACGCCGGTTTACGCCATCGTCGCCCCGGCGATCGCCGGCCAGTTCGGGCCGGATTTCACGGAGACGAAGATCCGTCCGGCGCTTCAGGCCCTTGGGTTCACCGATGTGGTGGAGGTGGCTCTGGGCGCGGATCTGTGCACCATCGAGGAGGCGCAGCACTTCCTGAAGGAAGTGCCGGAGAATCTTCCGTTTATGGGCACCAGCTGCTGCCCGGCGTGGTCGATCATGGCGAAGAAGATGTTCCCGGATTATGCAGGCACGATCTCCATGGCGCTGACGCCGATGGTCCTTACGGCGCGTCTGGTCAAGCGGGCGCATCCGCACTGCAAGATTGCCTTCATCGGTCCGTGCCTCTCCAAAAAGCAGGAGGCGAGCCGGAGATCCGTGAAGAGCTACGTTGATTTCACACTGACCTTCGAGGAAGTCGCCGGGATGTTTGAGGCGAAGGAAATCGACTTTAAGAAACTGCCGGAGGGCGAGCCGCTTTCCGAGGCATCCAGCGACGGAATCGGATTCGGCGCGGAAGGCGGAGTCGCCTTTGCGGTCAAGCGCTACATCCAGAGCGTCGATCCGGACCGAGAGGTCAAGGTGGCGAACGCCGCGGGGCTTGCGGAGTGCAGAAAAATGATGACACTCGCGAAAGCGGGAAAATACAACGGGTACCTGCTGGAGGGCATGGCCTGCCCGGGCGGCTGCATCGCGGGCGCCGGCACGCTACGCCCGGTCAGCAACTCGAAGAAGGCGCTTGAGAAGACGATGAAGGACGCGCCGTACGAGCAGGCGGCTGATACCACGTACGCGGACCAGATCGAGGATCTTGAAAACATCGATTCCTACTTCGAGGACATCAAAAAGATCGTGCCGTGACGAGCGCACGGCGCAAGCTGCAGATGATTCAGCGGATTCGTTTGCGTCAGCCGAAACATTCGGCGAGCACACGCGAAGCCTGATCGGCGTCCGAGCGGAACGTCCCCTGAATCATCTGCGGCGAGCCGCCTCCCCGCCCGTCAAGCGCCTTGTTGATCGCCTCCGCATGGGATTTGAGATCGACGGTGCCGCTGCCGATGCAGTAGCGGAGCTGTCCGTTTTCGTCCGGACAGAGGACGGCGCAGACGGTCCCGGATCCGCTTTTGACGAGCAGATCGCAGAATTTGCGCACCTCGATGCCGTTCAGTCCCGTATCGACGCAGAGCGCCAGGGGTGTGCCGGGTGCGAAGGATTCCGCCCGCATCCGGAAGTAGCGCTGGTTCAGAGCGGCGATCCGCCGGTCTTTTGACGCGGATTCTTCCAGCACGCGGCGGACGGCGTCCGCCGTCTCATCCGGTTTCGCGGAGAGCAGGTGAGCGACCGCTTCGTTCTGCTTCTGGATGACGGAGAGCCTTTCATAAGCGTCCCGTCCGGCCGTCATCTCAATCCGGACGCCGCCCTTGTAGTGCATGAAGGAGAGAATCTTGACGAGGCCGACCTCGCCCGTGCGGCGCACGTGGAGCCCGCAGCAGGCGCAGTCGTCGGCGCCCGGAATCCGTACGATCCGGACGGCGCCCGTCAGTTCCTTTTTGCTCCGGTAATCCAGCGATTCGAGCTCATCCTCCTTCGGAAAAAGATATTCGACCGGCCGGTCCGCGAAGACCACTTCGTTCGCGCCGCGCTCGATCTCTGTGAGCTGTTCTTCCGTGAGGGGCCGGTTCAGGTCGAGCGTGGTCACATCCGACATATGGAATCCGACGTTATCGCAGCCGAAGAGCCGATGCGCGAGGCCGGAGACGATGTGTTCGCCGGTGTGCCACTGCATCTGCCGGAACCGGAAATCAAAATCGATGGATCCGGTCACGGTTTTTCCGGGGGTCAGCGGCTCTTTTACCGTGTGCACAATCCGGCCGTCCTCCAGACGGACATCCGTCACGGGAATACCGTCGATGGTTCCGCGGTCGGCACTCTGGCCGCCGCCCTCCGGGTAAAAGCATGTCTGATCGAGGGTCAGCGCGTATCCGTTTCCGGTCCGCGTGCAGGATCGAACCCTCGCCGTAAATTCGGAGCGGTACGGATCCTGATAGTAAAGCTGGTTAAAGTCCATAATTCCTCCTGATTTTAATAATCTGCATCTATCATATCACGGATCAAATCTTATTGTATTTTTTTCTCCGCAGCCATTTTTCTGCAATATTTTATTGGAAAATAGGAATATTAGGTGTATAATTTTCGTTTGTAGATTGATAAAGCGGCCCGGCCGCATGAAGAAAGGGGCAGTGTTACCGTGAGTACAAAAAATATCGACTGGAGCAATCTCGGTTTCAGCTATGTGAAAACGGATTACCGCTATGTATCGAATTATAAAAACGGAGCGTGGGACGATGGCGCGCTGATCACCGATGATATGGTGAAGATCAGCGAGTGCGCGTGTGTTCTTCAGTACAGCCAGTCATGTTTTGAAGGTCTGAAGGCATATCGGACCGAAGACGGAAGGGTTGTGACATTCCGGCCGGATCTTAACGCGGAGCGGATGATGGATTCCGCGAAGAGACTGGAAATGCCGCAGTTCCCGAAGGAGCGTTTCATCGATGCGATCGATCAGGTCGTAAAAGCGAACATCGATTATGTTCCGCCGTACGGCTCCGGAGCGACCCTTTATATCCGCCCGTATATGTTCGGCAGCGATGCGATTATCGGCGTCAAGCCGGCGAATGAATATCAGTTCCGCGCGTTTGTAACGCCGGTGGGCCCGTACTTTAAGGGCGGCGCGAAGCCGGTCGTTGTGCGGATTCCGGATTTTGACCGCGCGGCGCCGCACGGGACAGGAAACATCAAGGCCGGCCTGAACTATGCGATGAGTCTGCATCCGATCATGGAGGCACATCGGGAAGGCTTCAACGAAAATATGTATCTGGATCCGGCGACCAGAACGAAGGTGGAGGAGACCGGCGGAGCAAATATCATCTTCGTCACGAAGGACAATGAGATTGTCACACCGCTGTCCGATTCGATCCTTCCGTCGGTGACGAGACGCTCGATCATGTATATCGCGGAGCATTATCTCGGACTCAAGGCGACCCAGAGAGTCGTCTACTTCGACGAAGTCAAAGATTTCGCGGAGTGCGGACTGTGCGGAACCGCCGCGGTCATCTCTCCGGTGGGAAAGATCAACGATCACGGAAAGGAGATCTGCTTCCCGTCGGGAATGGAAAAGATGGGACCGGTCATCCAGAAGCTGTACGATACCCTCACCGGAATTCAGATGGGACGCATCGAGGCTCCGGAAGGATGGATTCACGAGATCAGATAAACAGACACAGGATTATGAAAGGGATCCGACGGCGCTGCCGCTGCCGGGTCCTTTTTTTTCAGCCGGATGAGGCAGGGGGACGAAATGGACCAGAACAGAACACCGCTGATCGACGCGATTCTGGCGTTTGAACACCGCCATGTTTCCTACTTCAATGTTCCTTCCCACCGCGCGGAGCGGGGCGCGGGGAAGAAGATCAGGGAGCTTCTGGGTGACCGGGTGTTCGCGGCGGATCTGACTGAAACAGACGGGACGGACGATCTTCACGCGGCAGAGGGGCCGATCCTCGAGGCGCAGGAGCTGGCCGCGCAGCTGTTCGGATCGGATGAATGCCGGTTCCTCGTGAACGGCACGACCTGCGGAAATGAGGCCATGATTCTCGCGTCGGTCCGGGAAGGCGAAAAAATTCTCGTGGCGCGGAACGCGCATAAATCCGCGTGGGCGGGACTGCAGCTGGCGGGAGCGGTGCCCGTCTGGCTGATTCCCCGCTATGACCGGACCTTCCGGGTTTTCTGCGGGATCGATGCGGAGGAGGTCGAACGAGCGCTCGCATCGGATCCGGATATCCGCGCGGTTTTCCTTGCGAGTCCCACCTATTACGGCGTCAGCTCGGACCTCCGGGCGATCGCGGATGTCTGTCACCGGCATCACTGCGCGCTTCTGGTCGATGAGGCCCACGGCACGCATTTCTATTTTGATCGCCGCTTTCCTGCAGGTGCGGTCGCCGCGGGGGCGGATCTGACCGCCATGAGCATGCACAAGACGGGCGGCAGCCTTACGCAGAGCTCGCTTCTGCACCGGTGCGGGCGGCGCGTCGATCCGGACCGTCTGAGCGACTGCCTGAAGATGGTTCAGAGCTCAAGCCCGTCCTATCTGCTGATGGCTTCGCTGGACGGGGCGCGGCACGATCTTGCGGCGAACGGAAGCAAAAAAATGGAACGGGCGATACGGCTGGCTGATGCCGCGCGGGACGGGCTTCTGAAGATTCCGGGAGTCCGCGTGCTCGGAGGCCGGGACTTCCGCACAGAGGCGGGCGAGCGTCAGGATCCGCTCCGCGTTGTTTTCTCGGCCATCTCCCGCGGGATCAGCGGGATTGCTCTGCAGGAGGCGCTGTTTGCGCGGAATGTCACGACGGAGATGGCGGATCCCTGCAACGTCGTCGCCATCGTGACGGACGGCAACACAGAGGAGGACATTCGAAATCTCGTGTCGGGAGTTGAAGCCATCGTCATGAAGACGGGCGGCGGCGCCGGCCCCGCTGCGGATCCCGTCGGGCTTACACTCCCGGCATTCCCCGCGGACCCCGTCGGTCCTGCGGTCCCGGTATTCCCCGCGGACCCGGAGACGGTTCTGACTCCGCGTCAGGCGATGAACGGGGAGACGCGGCAGGTGCCGTTTGATCAGGCGGCGGGCCGCGTCGCGGGCGAGATGATCGCTCCGTATCCTCCGGGGATTCCGGCGGTCTGTCCTGGCGAGCGCATCACGACGGAGATCCTCGATTATCTCCGGTGCGTGCGGGCGGCAGGAGGCCGGTTTCACGGCCCGGCGGACCCGAAACTCTGCACCATCCGCGTGATCGCGTGAAACCGGCTGAAATTGCCTTTTTGCCGGTTTTCGAAAGAAAAGAATAACGAAAATAATGAAAAACAGAGAAATTTGTGTTAACATTAGCTAAGATTCACAAGAATATTGACAGGAGGTTTGTATGAAGCTGATATCCTGGAACGTGAACGGGATCCGTGCCTGTGTGAAGAAGGGGTTCTCGGACTATTTTAAGGCTGCCGACGCGGATGTTTTCTGCATTCAGGAGACGAAGCTTCAGGCGGGCCAGATTGAGCTGGAGACAGAGGGATTTTGGCAGTTCTGGAATTACGCCGAACGGAAGGGGTACTCCGGAACCGCAGTGTTTGCGAAGAAGGAGCCGCAATCCGTCACAAACGGGATCGGAATCCCGGAGCACGATACGGAGGGCCGCGTCATCACGCTGGAATATCCGGAGTTTTATCTCGTAACGGTCTACACCCCGAATTCGAAGGATGAGCTGGCGAGAATTGATTACCGGATGGAGTGGGAGGACGCATTCCGGAACTACCTTCTCGGGCTTCGCAAGGATAAGAGCGTGATCGTCTGCGGCGACATGAACGTGGCCCATGAGGAGATCGATCTGAAAAATCCGAAGACAAACCGGGGACACGCCGGGTTCTCCGATCAGGAGCGGTCGAAGTTCGGCGAGCTTCTTGATTCCGGCTTCACGGACACGTACCGGTATCTTTATCCGGATAAAATCGAATATTCATGGTGGTCGTACCGCTTTCGGGCGAGGGAACACAACGCGGGATGGCGGATCGACTATTTTCTCGTATCGGATGATCTAAAGGGGCAGGTGAAGGATGCGGTGATTCACACAGACATCATGGGTTCGGACCATTGCCCGGTCGAACTTGATATTTTTTAGCAGGCATTTGGAGGAAACAGATGAATTCCGATCGACAATATGAAGTTTCAGCAGGGAGTCCCATCAGGTTCGGGGTTCTGCGTCATCGCGGAGGCGTGAATTTTTCGCTGAACGTGCGCGGAAAAGAGACGGTTGAGATTCTGCTGTACAGAAAAGATGAAGACGAGCCGTTCCAGACCGTCACGCTTCCGGAGGAGTACAAGACGGGCCAGGTTTACGCCGCGCATATCGCGATTCCGAAAAACGACCGCGTCGAGTACAATTACCGGATCGACGGACGCGTGACAGCGGATCCGTACGCGCGCGTTTTTCGCCGGGTCCGGGACGGAAAGGGGCGCGAGAAGTTCCGGTGCGGAATTGATCCGGAATATACGCCGAAGACGGATCCGATCGGACTGTGGTACCGCGACTGCGTGTTCTACAAGGCGCATGTGAAGGGCTTCACGGCGGGAGAGCACTCGGGCGTCCGTCACCCCGGAACGTTTTCGGGGATGCGCGAGAAGATCCCGTATCTGAAAAAGCTCGGGGTCACCTCGCTGATTCTGATGCCGGTTTTCGAATTTTTCGCGGAGCCGCAGGAGGACCCGTCAAAGGACGAATCGGTTGCCTACTCCGCCTTCAACGATGAACGAAAGAATTACTGGGGATATACAGAGGGGCTGTATTACTGTCCGAAGCTCTCGTACTGTGCGACGGACAACCCGATCCGTGAGTTCGGATCGCTCGTCGATGCTCTTCACGAGAACGGGATTGAATGCCTGCCGGAGTTCTATTTTCCGCCGCAGATGCCGGGGTGGCAGGTCGTAAATATCCTCCACTACTGGAGGATGGCGTTTAACCTTGACGGTTTCCATCTCGTCGGGTACGGGGAGTGGATTAACGCGGTGTCGCTGGATCCGATTCTCTCGTGGACGAAGATTATCTATGTGAATTACGATGAGACGAGGGTGTATCCGGCGGGCGAAGAGCCGCCGATCCGGAATCTGGCCGAAATGAATCAGACCTATCAGAATGCGATGCGCCGTTTTCTGAAGGGCGATCTCGACGCGGCTCCCGAAGCGCGGGAAGCGCTGACGAGAAATTCCGGCCGGATCGCAAAGCTGAATTTCTTTGCCGACCACGACGGGTTTACGCTGAATGATCTGGTCAGCTACAACGAAAAACATAACGAGGACAATCAGGAGCAGAACCGCGACGGCGTTCTTCAGAACTATTCCTGGAACTGCGGCGAAGAGGGACCGACGAAGAAGCGGAAGATCAACGCGCTCCGCGCGCAGCAGCTCCGGAACGCGTTTCTGATGCTGATGACGTCCCAGGGATGTCCTGTTATCTACGCCGGCGATGAGTTCTGCAATTCTCAGAGCGGGAATAACAACGCCTGGTGCCAGGATAATCCCATCGGATGGGTCACCTGGAGCGGACGGAAGGCGGCCAGGGATCTCCGGGAGTTCGCCGGGGAGGCGATCGCGTTCCGCGCGCAGCATCCGATTCTGCACATGGCAGAACCGATGCGGATGCAGGATTACCTCGGAATCGGCTATCCGGATCTGTCGTTCCACGGCAGGATGGCGTGGCACATCGACGACAGCGAGATGCGGTGCGGATTCGGGATGCTTTACTGCGGCGAGTACGCGGTGAGGGCGGACGGAAGCACGGATGATTTTATCTATATCGCGTACAACCTCTACTGGCTGGAGCAGGATTTTGCGCTGCCGGATCTGCCGGACGGAAAGCGCTGGCAGATCGTATGTGAGACGGCCCGGCCGGATTCCTTCCGGATATCGGCGGACGAGGCGATGCTGGGCAGCGCGAAGGAGAAGCGGGTCGTGGTCGCGCCGCGTTCTGTCACGGTACTCGTATCAGCCGATGATCCGGACTGCGGGGATCAGAAGAAGAGCCGGACGGCGCGCCGCGCAGTGCGTAAGAAAGCAGGGTTCTGATTGGTATACATCTGGCAGCATTTTAAAACCATCACGGTTCACCGGTTTCTGGTGATGAAATATTGTTTCCGCGCGGGTCTTTATTATCAGGGACTCACGCATGATCTCTCCAAATATTCCTGGACGGAGTTTTCAAGAGGCGCGAAATACTGGCAGGGAAGCCGAAGCCCGAACAACGAGGAGCGGGAGGAGACCGGAATTTCCCTCGCGTGGCTGCATCACAAGGGGCGGAACCGTCACCACTACGAGTACTGGATCGATTATGACCTCAGTTCCGAAAAGGGGCTGGCGGGCATGCCGATTCCGAGAAAATACATTGCGGAGATGGTGATGGACCGCATCGCCGCGTCCCGGGTATATCTCGGGGACGCCTACACGGATGCAAGCCCGTACGAATACTGGTCGAAGGGCAGGGATCGTCTCTGGTTTGTGGATCCCAATGTGAAAAGAGATCTGAACGGCCTTCTGAAAATGCTGAAGTACGAAGGGGAGGACCGCACGCTCCGGTACATCCGCAGGGTGTATCTGAAAAAGGGCCGCAACGAGGCGCCGCGGGGAAAAACCGCGTAGACAAAGGCGCCTTAAGGATCCGGTACCGGCGGAAATGCACGGGGCGCAGGCGTTGAAATGAGGGCGGGATTATGGTATTCTTTTTAGCGTTTATTGAGAACGCCAGGAAGAGAACGGAGACTTGGTTATGAAAAAAGTGGTAAAATTCGGCGGAAGCTCTCTGGCCAGCAGCGGTCAGTTTAAGAAGGTGGGCGAGATCATCCGGAGCGATCCGGACAGACGGTACGTCGTGCCGTCCGCACCCGGGAAACGGTTCGACGCGGATGTGAAGGTCACGGACATGCTCTATGACTGCTACCGCAGTGCCAAGGGCAGCGGCAAGATCCAGGAGAAGTTTGAGGCGATCCAGGCCAGGTATCAGGAGATCATCGACGGATTGGGGCTTAATATAGATCTGACGGAGGATTTTGAGAAGATCCGCGTGGATTTTGAAAACGGGATCGGAGTGGAATACGCGGCATCAAGGGGAGAATATCTGAACGGAAAGCTTATGGCAGCCCTTCT
>ONLT01000073.1 GCA_900318755.1 uncultured Eubacteriales bacterium | reverse complement strand
TACAGCGGATACATCATCGCGCCGCTCCAGTCGGACTCGGTGGCTACGCTCTGTCAGAACGCGACAAAACCGGTCGTGGCGGTCGACACGGATTTTGATTCGGACAAGAAAGCGTCGTTCGTCGGAACCGGAAATGAAAAGGCGACGAAGGAAGGCGCGATGGAAGCGGTCAAACAGGTGCAGGCGGCCGGCGTGAAGAAGCCGACGGCGGCGATCATCACCGGCTCGCAGGGAGACCCGACCCATGACGCCCGCCTCGCGGGATACAGAGAAGGAGTGGAAGAAGCAGGCGGCGAGGTCATCGACGTCCAGTACACGGATATGAGCCCCGACCAGGCGGCGCTGTGCATGGAAGGTCTGATGCAGAAATATCCGGACGGAATTGATATTGTGTTCTCAACTTCCGATCAGTACGCGATGGCGGCTTCGAAGGTGATCAGCGATGCGAACAGCGAGGCGTTCAACAAGACCCTGCAGTGCGGGTTTGACGGTACGAGCGCTTCGACAAACGCGGTAAAGAGTGGAACGATGCAGATGGATATCGCGCAGAACGGATACGACATGGGATATAAAGCGATGGATACGGTAATGCGCGCGATCCGGGGCGAAGAGGTCGAGAGCTTTATCGATTCAGGCTATACACTGGTCACTTCGGATACGGTGGATGATTATATTGAGAAGCTGAAGGAGACGGGATCCTATACCGAATCCTGACGGAGGAATGCAAAGATGAGACAGATCAAATACGGAGCGTGCGACTGGGGACTTCCGGGCGGCGGACTCTACGGACCGCGGATCGCGGCGGATGCCGGACTCGACGCCATTTCACTGAAAATCGGCCTGTATGAGAACGATTATCCGATCACCCACGAGCCGATGCAGAAGATTTATCTGGAGGAGCAGCAGCGGTGCGGAATCGAATACTGCGCAGTCGCCCTGAATGATTTTGACAACATTCCGATGCATGCGCGGAAGGGAACGAAGGAATACGAAATTGTGCAGAATCTGATTCCCCGCGCAGTTCAGACGGCGGACGCTCTGGGCGTTCCGATCATTCAGGTGCCGGGATTTGCCGCCAGTCTGATCCGTTCGGAGGAGGATCTGGAGCGCAGCGCGTCCGTGTTCCGCTATCTGTGCGATCTGGCGGGTGAAAAAGGCATCTCCGTCGCCGGCGAAAATGTGATGAGTCCGGATGAATTCCGGGAGCTTTATGAAAGGGTTGGCCGCGGCAATTTCTACCTGTACTTCGACAGCCAAAATTATTATCTGAACCGCGGGTATCGGGAGACCGATATTCTGGAAGGATTGTTCCCGCTGATGTGCAACCAGCTTCACGTCAAAGACGGGAACGGCGCGATGAGCGGAGCGCTTCTGGGAACAGGCGATTCGGGTTTTTTCGATACAATGAACTGGCTCGCGGAACATGAATATTCCGGGTATATCCTGCTTGAGAATTATTACGATCAGCTTCCGCTTCGCGATGAGGGCGATCCGTACGATCTGCTGAAGGAAGATATCCGGATACTGAAACAGCAGTGCAATGCCGGCCCGGGAGGGCAGTGAGGAGATAATAGCATGTGGGACCGCTGCACACAGGCGTTTATCGATGAGATGAAGGCGTTTGCGGATGCGGTTGAAAATGACAGCGTTCCGCCGGTCACCGGTACGGACGGCCTCTACCCGGTCCTGATCGCGGCAGCCGCGGACAAATCCCTTCGCGAAGGCCGCCCTGTACGGATCGCGGAAGTGGATGGGTGACGGTCGGTCCTGAGCAAAAGAAAAAAGTAAAGAGCGGTGCGCCGGTCTTTTATCGTGTTTGTCAGGGGATAAATACGATAAGAGGCAGGGTCGCTGCTCTTATTTTTGTGGTTATTTCAGAGAGAAAGAATCCTGATAGCAGAAAACCAGAATTGGAACAAAAAGAAACAAGGTGGGGTGAAGGGAGGGGTGAGAGTGGGCATTTTAACGGTTTTGGGCAGAAGTGTGATCCAAAACAGGATAAAATTCGTCAAAAAATGATGCAGAAAAGCATAATTGGCTGTTTAAAATAAATGTTACACTTTCTACAGATACAGGAAAGAAATAGAAAGCATCGATAAACAATATAAAAAGAAGAAAAACTACTGCGTTTAGCAATCGAATTCATACTTTTTCTGTTACCCTCTGGGGAAACCACCGTCTGGACAGCGGTGGTTTCCTGCCAGTAATATGGCGGGTCTGCCCATACACAATACTTCTGGTTTTATTTATCAGATTAACTTGCAGCTTTATTTAAATTAGATTCGTGTGGAAACAAAATTTAAGGAGAAAAAGTAGTAGGAAGGAGTAAGTAAAAATGTCTGCAAAAGTACTGAATGTAGGAGTGATTGGTCTTGGCCGTCTGGGTTACCAGCATGCCGACAATGTGACCAGAACAAGAGGAGCAGCCCTCGCAGCTGTGTCCGATCCGGTCGAGACTGCGCTGAAAAGGGCAGTTGATGCGTTCAATGTGAAAGGTTACAGCGATTATAATGAAATGATCGCAAGTCCTGATGTGGACGCGATTGTTGTCGCAACTCCTACAAAGACGCATTTCGAGGTCCTGATGAAATGCCTTGAGACCGGAAAACCGATTTTCTGCGAAAAGCCATTGACGTTTACCGTGGAAGAGTGTCAGACAATCATGGAAGAAGTAGAAAAACGCGGAATTTATCTGCAGGTTGGCTTTATGAGAAGGTTTGATCCCGGACATATCGCTGCAAAGAAGCTTCTTTCAGAAGGAAAATGTGGAAAGCCCATCTATATTCATGATTGCCAGCGTGATCCCAATGGACCGCCGCCAGCATATGTTCCGCAGAGCGGAGGGCTGTTTGTCGATATGGCGATTCATGATCTTGATGTTGCAAGATGGCTCATGGGACGCGAAATCACTCAGGTTTATGCTCAGGGAGCAGTTCTGAAACATGAATTTTTAAAGGAATTGAACGACATTGATGACGGACAGATTCTGCTTACCTTTGAAGACGGTGGAATGGGAATGATCGAAATCAGCAGAAATGCGAACAATGTCTATGATTGCCGGACCGAAGTGATCGGTCTTGAGAAGAGCGTTTTTGTCGGTCAGAAACAGAAAACACCCTACACAATCGTCGGTGATGAAGAAATTACGGTTGATATGGCAAACTGGGCGCTGGATCGGTTTAAAGACGGATAT
>ONLT01000069.1 GCA_900318755.1 uncultured Eubacteriales bacterium | reverse complement strand
TAAATCGGAAGCCTTTTTCGATTAGAAAAACTCGTTTTTGCTAATCAATTCCGGCTCCCGAATGACCATCTTTGTGAAAACGTTCCATCCGCCACTCGTTAGCAGACTGTGTAAATCCGCATCCGATTCGAACCGCCGTCAAAATTATAAAATCCTCTCCGGCGGCAGGAAGCCTTCTTCTTAGGAGGCGCGCGCTCTATCCAGCTGAGCTACGAGGACTTGTATAAAATTGATCATTTCGGCTCTTTTTTCGAACTCACAGCCGATATGAGTTTTCCGGCAGGCAGATGGTCCGCAATCACCATAGGCAGCGGACGCTCTATCCTGCTGAGCTGCATGAACATGTATGAAATTGGCGGATTTTCAGGTCTTTCGACCCGTCGCCTGTTTTTCAGCTGTTCTTGCTGAATTAAACGGCTGAAGATTATTCTACTATAAATTGGGCGGATTTGCAACCGCACGGATGCATGGACGCGTCACTCTGCGTAAGGAACGTTTCGAATACTGGTTGGACATCGGGCCGGATATTAAATCCAGCCCCGGTCTTTCGAACAGATTCTGCACTGAATTTCATTTGCCCCGGAAACACTGCGGTTCATTCATCAGAAATTCACCATGCCCTCAAGCCAGACGACGCTCTTGAAACGGCGCCCGATTCCCGGTTCCCCGGTCAGGTCATCTCCGTGAATGCAGATGTCCATCGGTATCCCGTTCGCCTCCACCGTGAGACGCACGATCGGCTCATTTGTCGCGGCGTTCCGGTCTTTGCTGTAATCTATAATCTGTCCCATAATGTTGTAAAGATTACATTCCAGACCGTACGGCATAATATAGGAATCCACGATCGAGTAGATGTCTTCGTTTTTGATGCGGCGCGCGACGGTTGTATACGCGTCAAAATCCTCGATCGTCAGACTGTTCATCGCTTTTTCGTCGCCTCTGGCGGCCGCATTGTAGAGGGAATTCCTTTTCTGCTGTTTCTTTTCCTCATCCTTAAGCTGATCCTCATTCTTTTTGATGGGAAGGAGAATCGTTCCGGACTCCGCAAGGCCGGACAGCGCCACCGGCCTTGCATTGTCAAACGCTTCTTTCCGCTGACGGTCATTGACATAATCTCCGGCATTCAGCACCTGGAAAATCAGCGTCGTCCCCACACGCGAATCCTCAAACGCCCCGTTGTAGGACTCAACCGCAGCGGAACGCTCGACTGCGACATTGCTGCAGGCTGATGTCTGGGACCCAATCATATACGGATAATAATATTCCATGTGGAAAAGATTCTCGTCGTCATAATAGCCGCAGACTGTCACGCCGACATCCGGCGCATATTCTTTTGAGTATTGCGCGAACATCTGATGCTCTTCATTTTCGATTACCTTCTTAAAGTCGTAATTTTTCAGGACATCTGCGATCAGCAGATCCTGGTCTTCAACTGTCTGTACATTTCCGAAACCGATTGATCTCAGATAATAATGCATAAGCGATCCCCCACTTCGTACTGTCTGATCATCGGAGACCTCCGTCCGTCAATGCTTCGGAATCAGCTTTTCCTTTCCGCCCATGTACGGACGAAGTACCTCCGGAATGCTGACCGTTCCGTCTGCATTCAGGTTGTTCTCAAGCAACGCGAGCAGCATACGCGGCGGTGCGACTACCGTGTTATTCAGCGTGTGTGCGAGGTAACGTTTTCCGTCCTCACCCTGAATACGGATCCGCAGACGCCGTGCCTGCGCGTCTCCGAGATTTGAGCAGCTTCCGACCTCAAAATATTTCTTCTGGCGCGGCGACCACGCTTCGACATCACAGGATTTTACCTTCAGATCCGCAAGATCACCGGAACAGCACTCCAGCGTTCTGACCGGGATATCCATCGAACGAAACAACTCGACGGTGTAGCTCCAGAGCTTATCATACCATTCCTTACTCTCTTCCGGTCTGCAGACAACGATCATCTCCTGCTTTTCAAACTGATGTATCCGGTAGATTCCGCGCTCCTCAATGCCGTGTGCTCCTTTTTCCTTACGAAAACACGGAGAATAACTGGTCAGATGAATCGGCATCTCGGACTCCGGAATAATCTGATCTACAAAGCGTCCGATCATAGAATGCTCACTCGTTCCGATCAGATACAGGTCTTCGCCCTCAATTTTATACATCATCGCGTCCATCTCCGCGAAGCTCATGACGCCGTCAACAACGGCGCTGCGAATCATGTACGGCGGGATCACATAAGTAAATCCCTTGTTAATCATGAAATCACGCGCGTAGGAAAGGACAGCCGAATGCAGTCTTGCGATGTCTCCGAGCAGATAATAGAATCCGTTGCCGGCGACGCGGCCGGCCGCATCGAGATCGATGCCGTCGAAAGACTCCATAATTTCCGTGTGGTACGGAATTTCAAAATCCGGAACAACCGGATCACCGAAACGCTGAATCTCCACATTTTCACTGTCGTCCTTTCCGATCGGAACCGACGGGTCAATGATCTGCGGGATCACCATCATGCGTTTTTTGATCTCGGTTTCCAGCGTTTCCTCGCTTTTTTCAAGTTCAGCGAGTTCTTCGTTGATCTGATTGACTTTTGCTCTCGCGGCGTCGGCTTCTTCGCGTTTTCCCTGGCCGTACAGCGCGCCGATCTGTTTGCTGGTCGCGTTTCTCTGCGCGCGCAGGTCGTCGCAGCGGGTACGTGCGTCACGGAACTGTTTGTCCAGATTAAGCACTTCGTCGACCAGAACGAGTTTTTCGTCCTGGAATTTCTTTTTGATATTTTCTTTCACAAGGTCCGGATTTGTGCGGACAAGACGGATATCGATCATTTCAGTTAGATTTCCTTTCCACCTAGTTTATTTGCAAATTCAAAAAGCTGTTCTTTTGAATAGTAATTCAATGTGAGAGAGCCCTTTCCGGCACGGTATTTCACCGAAACTTCCACGCCGAGGGCGTTCTGTAGCGCCAATTCCACCTCATGAGCGACAGGATCTTTGCCTGAAGGAAGGGGGAGACGCTGCTGCGTGGGCGGTTTTTGGGCGATTTTCTCAGCTTCGCGGACGGAAAGGCCTTTTTCCGCTACCATCTGGGCGACAGACACTCTCGTCGTATCGTCCGCGATGGAAAGAATGGCTTTCGCATGGCCTGTCGTGAGTTTTCCTTCTCTCAGAAGGCTGATCACCTCGTCAGGAAGGCTGAGAAGGCGCAGGGAATTGGCAATTGCGGGACGGGATCGGCCAACGTGTCTGGCGATCTGCTCCTGCGTCCAGCCTGTGGCTTCGCTGAGTTTGCGGTATCCTTCCGCTTCTTCGATGGGATTGAGGTCTTCG
>ONLT01000091.1 GCA_900318755.1 uncultured Eubacteriales bacterium | reverse complement strand
CGGACGGGGTTGCCGTGGTTTCACAGGTCCTATGTACCTCCGCCACTCTGAATAAGAGAACATTATTTAATTGCCTTAACTCTGTGATAACAATAATCACTTTCCCCTGTACCGTCAAGGGTAATTCCGCCGGCGTGGGACACATAATAGAAATTGTCCCACAGAGCTGTACATTTCTGCGCCCCTGTCCGGATACTTTACCATTTTTACCCGAAAAGAACTGCCGCACCGACGTTTCCCGTCAATCCGGCAGCTCTCCTGCTCAACGATCTCAGATGACTTTCCCGCATCGATCTCAGATGACTTCCCGCATGCGGAATTTCTGAATTTCCTTCTCCTCGCTGACCTGACTGATTTCAGCGCCGATGCTGCGCAGCTTGCCCGGAAAATCTTCATATCCGCGCTGAATGTAGACAATATCATCGACGACCGTATATCCGTCCGCCGCAAGTCCCGCGATGACAAGCGCGGCTCCAGCGCGAAGATCCGGCGCGGAAATTCTCGCGCCGCTCAGACGCTCCACCCCGTCAATGATCGCGGTGTTGCCCTCAATCTTGATGTTTGCGCCCATGCGCATCAGCTCGTCCGCGTATTTAAAGCGATTCTCGAAAATGCTTTCCGTCACGATGCTCGTACCGCGCGCCAGCGCCAGAACAACACTCATCTGGGGCTGCATATCCGTAGGAAATCCCGGGTAGGGAAGCGTCTTGACATGCGTCCGCCCGAGACGCTGTCTGCACGTGACACGAACCGCGTCGTCGAACTCCTCGACGTCGCAGCCGATCTCCTGCAGCTTCGCGGTCATCGCCTCGAGATGCTTCGGAATCACATTTTTCACCAGAACATCCCCTCGCGTCGCAGCTGCCGCGAACATATACGTGCCCGCCTCGATCATATCCGGCACGATCGTGTAAGAACATTTATGAAGGCTCTTCACGCCGCGGATGCGGATCACGTCCGTGCCCGCTCCCTTGATGTTCGCGCCCATGCAGTTCAGGAAGTTCGCCACGTCAACCACGTGCGGCTCCCGCGCCGCGTTCTCGATAATCGTATTTCCGTCCGCCAGCGCCGCAGCCATCATGATGTTGATGGTCGCTCCGACGGAGACCATATCCATGAAAATGTGCGCCCCGTGAAGATATTTCGCCTCGGCGATGATGTTGCCGCTGCGGATCTCCACCTCCGCTCCGAGCGCGCGAAACCCTTTCAGATGCTGATCAATCGGCCTGCTGCCGATGTTGCATCCGCCCGGAAGAGGAACCTCGGCGCGCTTGTATTTTCCAAGCAGCGCTCCGAGAAGATAATACGACGCACGAATTTTTTTGATGTACTCGTACTCAACCTCAACGGATCCGATCGTAACCCCATTGATCACCGCCGTATGCCGGTCAATTCGGTCCACCGTCGCACCGATCACGGAAATCGCCTCAAGCAATACGTTGATGTCGCTCACATCCGGAATGTTGTCGATCGTGACCGGCTCATCCGTCATAATCGCCGCAGTCAGGATGGCGAGCGCCGCATTCTTGGCTCCCCCGATTTCCACTTCCCCGACAAGAGGAGTCCCTCCTTTAATGACGTACTTGTCCATTCTCCACCTCTTAATTATTATATTTGCTCCCGGGATCCCGCGCAAAAACGCGCAGTTCCTCTTATAATCTTTTTTATCTTACCCTATTTGCCCTGATTTGTAAACTGTACCCGTTCTTCGGACCTCCCGGACCGCATATTTCTCCGCCCAGCTATATTATTTTGATATGTGCACATATGATAATGACATGAAAAAATTCGGTGTTTTTTTAAAAAAGGAAAATATTGCCTGCGATATTCGGAATTTCAAAAATAATTATTGCGCCTGTTATAACGGAATGGTATAATGCTCGCGTATATAGGAAAAACAGGAGGTACACTGCTATGGCATATGTAGATGAAGTGATCGCGAAAGTGATCGAGAAAAACCCGGGACAGCCGGAATTTCACCAGACAATCCGTGAGGTGCTGGAATCCATTCGGCCGGTCATCGAGGAGAACGAGGATGAGTACAGAAAGCTCGCTCTGCTTGAGCGTCTGACCGAGCCGGAGCGCCAGGTCAAGTTCCGTGTTCCGTGGACCGACGACAACGGCCAGGTCCATGTTAACTGCGGATACCGCGTACAGTTCAACAGTGCAATCGGACCGTACAAGGGCGGCCTTCGTTTCCATCCGTCCGTCAACATCGGCATCCTGAAATTCCTCGGATTTGAGCAGATCTTCAAAAACTCCCTGACCGGACTTCCGATCGGCGGCGGCAAGGGCGGCTCCGATTTCGATCCGAAGGGCAAATCCGATGCAGAGGTGATGCGTTTCTGCCAGAGCTTTATGACCGAGCTCTTCAGACACATCGGACCGGACACCGATGTTCCGGCCGGTGATATCGGCGTCGGCGGCCGTGAGATCGGATATCTCTACGGGCAGTACAAACGCCTGACCAACTCCTACCAGAGTGTCCTGACCGGCAAGGGACTGACCTTCGGCGGATCTCTGGCGAGAACCGAGGCGACGGGCTACGGCCTTCTCTACTTCACCCGCGCGCTGCTCAAGAGAAACGGCATCGACCTGAAGGACAAGATCGTCGATGTATCCGGTGCCGGAAATGTTGCGATCTACGCGATTGAAAAAGCATATCAGCTGGGCGCGAAGCCAGTTACCTGCTCCGATTCCACCGGATGGGTTTACGATCCGGAAGGCATCGACGTCAATGCCCTCAAAGAGATCAAAGAGGTTCAGAGAGGCAGACTGACCGAGTACAAGAAATACCGCCCGAACTCCGAGTATCATGAGGGACGCGGCGTATGGCAGATCAAGTGCGACATCGCTCTTCCGTGCGCGACCCAGAACGAAGTCGGCATCGAGGATGCGAAACAGCTCGTCGCAAACGGCTGTGCGGCACTGTGCGAAGGCGCGAACATGCCGTGCACGCTTGAGGCGACCAAATACCTCATGGACAACCATGTGATCTTCGGACCGGCAAAGGCTGCAAACGCAGGCGGCGTCGCTACCTCCGCTCTTGAGATGACGCAGAACCACGAGCGCCTCGCATGGACCTTCGAGGAAGTCGACAACAAGCTCTGCCAGATCATGGAGAACATCGTCGAGAACATCGACAGCGCAGCAAAGAGATACGGCAAAGAGGGCGACTACGTCGCAGGCGCGAACATCGCCGGATTCCTGAAGGTTCTGGATGCAATGATGGCTCAGGGCATTGTCTGATCTACTGTGTACCGATCCTATGAATAAAAACAGATAATATTTGAGGGGCTGCCGCAGCAGCCCCTCTCCTTTTCTCCCTGTTTTTCTGTTCAGCCGACCTTCGACAGGAAACTCATACGGTCCGTATCCTGCCCGCTCAGCATATGATTCATATCGGTGGCAAGTTCTGTCCCGGTAAGTGTAGACTGATACCATTCTTTTCCGATCTGCCAGACGTTTCCGTCCTTAACCGCCTTGAACTGTGAAAACAGCTCGTTTTTCGCGATCAGATCATTGACGCTTCCCAGCGCCTGCTCAATGGTTCCGTTGTAAATCAGATAATCCGCGTCAACCGCCCGGCTGTAGAACTCCTCCATCGAGATATCCGTCGTCGTCGATGCGCTGCTGTCGTCCGTCTTGAGATCGTCGCACACATAGCGGCCGCCCGCAAGCCGGATCATCGTCGCCACCACATCGTTCGGCTTTCTCACCGAAATATTTCCGTCGGAATTCACCGCGAAAAACGCCACCGTTTTGCCGGTATCCGCGTTCTCCGGCAGCGCGTTCAACTTCGTCTCCTGTTCCTCATAGAGCTTCTGCGCCTGATCCTCCCGGTTCAGAAGCGCGCCGTAAACCTTCACCCACTCCGAACGGCCCAGCGGATCCGACTCGTAGCTGGACCGGTCGATCATGACCGGAATATTCAGGTCCTCGATCATCTCCTTCACATCCGGAGCATGCATGATCATGCCGGACTCCAGCGCAAGATCACAGTTTTTCTGCACCAGCATCTCATAATCCGGCGCGCTGTATTTTCCCGCAAAGGTCATCTTCCCGGAATTCAGAGCATCCACAGCCGCCTGAATCGTCCAGCCCGATGCGTCGGTTCCGGTCATCGTAACCGCGTCCATCTCGCCGAGCTTGTCGAAGAATGTCATCGCTCCCGTCGCCGCCAGATAAATCTGCGACAGCGGCTGCTGAATAACCGTGACGCTGTCCGCAAGGCCGGACGGCGCTTCCTTCCCCTCCGGAACGATGAGATACTGCACCTTGTCGCTGGCGACATCAATCACCTTGTATCCGTCTTCGTAATAAAATACGTTAAATCCTGTGGCGTGATGAAGTTCCATCACAGATTCGCACTTCAGATCGCCGATCTGCGGCGCCTCATCCTTCGACGCGTTCGTCCGGGACGAATCCGCCGACTGTCCCGAAGACGAGGATACCCCGGAAACCGCTTCGCCTGACGCAGCCGATCCGACGTTGCCAGCCGGGGTGCCGCCTGCGGCTCCCTCGTTGCTTCCGGAGGCCGTGACTCCTGCGCTGCTGCCGGAGACCGCGGCGCCCTTCGCCGCACCTCCGCACCCGGAGAATATCGCGGCCGCTCCCAGAGCGGCGGCAAGAAATGCCGCCGCCAGTCTTTTCTTTTTCATAATTCACCTCAATTGCCCGGAATTACTTTTTCGAAGCTTCCGCGGCCGCCTTCTGATACTGCTGTTCGCCGTTGTCCTTCTGATTAAAGATAATTCCGTAAGCGCGATACCATTCCGCTTTCGCGAGATCGTTCTCCTCATCCTGCGCCCGGTCGATAAACACCGCCATGTCCATCTGCGCGGCGCGTTCTGTGAGTTTCACGTAGGTTTCCAGATCTTCCTTCTCCGTATCCTCATTCTTCGGAAGAATTTCGGAGGGTTCAACCGCGAGCGTATTCTTCAGCAGAACCAGCTCCCGGAGATCCCAGTCGTTATACGTTCCAGCCTCCGTTACCTTTCCTTCTTCGCCGTCTTTCTTATCCAGTCCGGAACGTACCGTTTCCGACTGAATCTCTTCCTTTTTGAGACCGACCGCGGTGATGCATCCGGCTGCGCCGATCTGATCCATTCTGTTCAGCGCATCTGCCGACGCCACAAATGTATGATCCTGCGGCTGGCGGATAACAATCGCCTCTTTGTCAAGTCCTGCCGGGATTTCCTGATCTGCCGGGACGACAAGATACTTCACGACCTCGTTCTGATAAAGCTTCGCCGTCGCCTCATCCGCCGGCGTCTCGGCGCTGCCTGTCGTACTTCCCTTGCTGTTCGCTGTGTCCGCCTGCGTATCGGCTGTGTCAGCCGGATCATTTGCTGTGTTTGTCTGATCTGTATTCGCGTGATCTGCGTTTGTCTGATCACTCGCCGTATTCTGCTGATCATCCGCCGTATTCTGCTGATCACCCGCAGCGTTCTGCTGACCGCCTTCCGCAGCGGATGCGGAATTCGCGTCATCTTCACGGGCGGTGCGTTTGGTCAGATTCACTTCAATCAGATAAATGTCATTTTCATATCCGAAAATCCGGAGCAGATCCGAATGGGAGGTCAGCGCCGAATCCTCCTTTAAGGTAAGGCCTTCGATCTCCGGCGCCTTCTCATCCAGCGTTTTCGATTCGGAGCGGATCATCGTGTTTCCGGAGCCGGAGCCCGCCGTTTCGTTGACCACTCCGCCATTTCCGGCGCCCTCCTTGTATCCGACGTAAAGCGTAAAATCAATCCAGTACGGCCTGGACATCGCGGTGGTTCTGGCGGAGATCGCCGTATTTCCGTTCAGATTGACCGGAATCGTAAAAGTATTGGAGCCGCTGATCGTCTGACCGCCGACGCGAACCGCATCGTAGGCTGAGCTTCCGCCTCCCGTTCTGGAAAACGTAATCGTCGCGTACGCCTGGTTCCCGCGCATCGTGATGTTCGAGCAGGAAATCTTCGACCGCCCGGACCCGCCGGAATATGAGAACGTGTAACTTCCCACCCGGTTTCCGCCGGAGGTTCCTCCGATTTCACCCCGGACCGTCTCAGACTGTCCGGAGGAACTGCCTGAGGAACTTCCGCTGTTTCCCGTGCTTCCGGTGTTTCCGCTGCCGGTTCCGCGGCCGCCGGATGTGCCGCTGCCGCTCTGGCCGCTTCCTCCCTGGCCGCTGCCGCTCTGACCGCCGCCCTGTGACTGCGAACCCTTCCCGGTTCCGTCGGCTACCGGCGCGTACGCAAGATCAGCGGTACTGGCCGTTCGCGATTCAATCGTCCGATCGCTCAGATTGACCTTGATAAAGCGGGCATACCAGTTATGGTCTTTTAAAGAAAGTGCGGCTACTTCAAATTCTCTGCCGTCATCCTCCGCCGAGATCGGAAGCACATACTCATAGCGGCTATCCTTGTTGATCACATAGTGTGATCTGGCATTCTGATCGGATTTCGCCGCGTCCGCCTGGCTGCCCCGGTAAAGATCAGAGTAGCCGATTCCGTGAAGGGCGATGTGCAGGCCGTCCTTCTCGATCGACGCCGTCACGATCTTAAACATTCCTTTGCTGGAAACCGGAGTCAGATCGCCGGTGATCAGGCCCTCCTCTCTTCCGGTCCCGTCGGCCACCGGCGCGTACGCCGGGTTATTTACATCTGCTGCGGCGGTCTTGATCGTCATGTTTTTCTGGTCGAGTGTGATTGTTCTGGAGTACCAGGCATTCTTTTTCGCTGAAAGAGCGGCAATTTCAAAGGTTCCGTCGCTCTCGGAAATCGGAATCACAAATTCATATTTTCCGTCTTTTTCTGCCGCTTTCAGCCGGTTCGGATCATTCGCCGCAGACTTTGCCGCTTCCTTCTGGGTGCCCCGGTACATCTGGGAGTAGGATTTGCTCGCGATATAAATGTGAAGCCCGTCCTCTTTGATCTCGGCCGCAGCGACTTTAAACATTCCCTCTGAAGGCAGAACCTCCAGGCTTCCGGTTTTCACCGAACCGGTGCTGCCTCCCTGACTGCCGGAACCTTCCTGACTGCCGGAGCCTCCCGGATTTCCGGTATCCGTCTTGCCGCCGGAACCGCTTCCGCTGCCGGAAGCATCCTGCTTCAGCGAAACCTGAATGGTATAGGTGATCCAGTGCGGATTTCCCATCGCTGTCGTTCTTCCGGAAAGCGGCATGGATTTGCCCAGTGCCACAGGAACTTCCGCGCACGAACCGCTGTTCTGGGACGTCGCGTAGACACCCGCGCCAGCTGCGCCTGTTTCCGGATTGTATAATCCTGTGATCTCGCCGCTGCCGCTCACCGTTCCGATATAGAAATGGGAGTAGCTTTTGGAAGAGGTATGGATGACCGCGTAGGATTTTCCATTTCTGACGATCACCTTGTTACAGTCAAATTTCGTTTTGCCCGTTCCGCCGGAAAAAGTAAAGGAGACCGCGTCTCCCGTGTACTCCCCGTCCGCAGCCGTGGTGGAATTGTCCACACCTGCCGGGCTGAAAGTTCCGTCGGAGGCAGTCTGATTATCCGCCGCTCCGGACGAGGACTGGGTACTTACCTCGCCGGATCCGGACTGCGTCTTCGTCTCTTCGGCGGAAGACTGTTTCTTCGTTGTCTCCGAGGTACTTCCGGCGCCGCTGCCCGCGCTGTTGTTCTCCGCGGAAGCGGACGCAGCCGAACTTTTCTGCTCTGCAGCGCCGCTGCTCTTCTCCGTGTCGTTTTTCTCTTCCTTTGTCCCTGTCGTGCTCTCCGCGGATCCTCCGGATGCTGCTCCGCTTCCGTTTTTCTCCGCGCTCTGCATCTCCGCTGTATTTTCAACCGCGGATCCTCCGGCAGCCGGGGTTTCCGCAGCCTCATCCGCAAACGCCGGGATTCCCGTCGTGAAAATGAGCGAGGCTGACAGAATTGAGGCGATTACATTTGTCCTTAATTTTCGCATTTTTTCCTCCTCTGCTTACTATAGGTGATCGGATGCACTGCTTCCCCGAATGACCCCTGTCCGTCCCGCAGGGTTCTGCAATTACAGGCCCGCCCGGAATATCATCGCCCGGACGGCACAAAAGGCGTAAAAAAAGCTGCCCGCTCCCGGACAGTTTCCACCTGTAATGTGGCTGTCTGCTTTCTTCGGAAGCATATTCCACATGTCCGCAGCAGGTATCTGACTCACGGTATCAAACCGCACACAGTGACCGGATCGTCCGGGAATTTCACCCGGTTCCCTATTAACCCCAACGCCGGAAGGCACAGGGGACTGCTGGCATATCTGGCATATATACTAACACATGTATCATTCTTTTTCCACACTCTTTCACAACATTTCTATCTTCCTGAGACGGGTTTTCTGTGTTATACTGAATAAGATTTATTAAGGTTATTGCAGGTTCCCTGACGGACCGGTAATAGAATATATCTAAATAATAAATGAGGTGGAATTATGTCGGAAGAAAACATGACGATGGATGACCTTTCAAAGGCAGTAGACGAGTCCTTTGATACGTTCAAAGATGAGGGTGAGGCTGACTGGGACAAGATCAACCAGTATCTTACAGAAAAAACAGTCCTGACCGTTGTCGTTGAAGAGGTTGTTAACAAGGGAGTTGTAACGCATCTCGAGGGAATCCGGGCGTTTATCCCGGCGTCTCATCTGGCGCTTACCCATGTTGATGATCTGAATTCCTTCGTCGGAAAAGAGATTCAGGTGCAGGTTCTGGAAGCCGATCAGGCGAAGAACCGCCTTCTCCTGTCTGCGCGTGCGGTTCTCCGTGCACAGGCTGATGAGGCGAGAAAGAAAAAGATCGACTCGATCGAAGTCGGCACGATCATGGACGGAAAGGTTGAGAACATCCAGCCGTACGGCGCGTTTATCGACCTGGGAGATCACATCTCCGGCCTGCTTCATGTTTCCCAGATTTCTCACACCCGGATCAAAGATCCTTCCGTTGTTCTGAATGTCGGCGATTCCGTCAAGGTAAAAGTCATCAATGTCAAGGACGGAAAACTCAGCCTTTCCATGAAGGCGCTTGAGGAAAACACCGACCGTCCGGAGCACACCGACCGACCGCGCCGTGACCGGCGCGAGAACGAGGGCGGAATGCCTTCCGACTACAAGCTGCCGAAGAGCGAGGAGCTTACGACGAACCTCGGCGATATGCTGAAGGGCATCAAGCTCTGATTTGAACGGATCACACATAAAAAGGAGGCTGCTCTGCCGCAGCCTCCTTTTTATGCGGATCCGAAATTACTCGGACTCCTGGATCGTTCCGGTGCGGTAAGCCTTCAAAAGCTCCCGCAGCTCACCAATCCGCTCCTGAATGCGCCGGCCGCGGTCTGTGTCCGCTACGTGAAGACGTCTCGGCGCACTCATCACCATAATCTGGTCCTGTTCAATGTCCGTCTCGTTGATAATCGCCTCTTCCGTCGAGGTGAACGGATGCATCGCGACGAGCTGCATCCCATAGGAATTATAGATCAGCGTGTAACCGGCAATCCCGGTCTTTCCCTGATACGCCTTCGAAAATCCTCCGTCGATGAGCAGCACCTTCCCGCCGCACTTTATCGGGCTCTCCCCGTCGATCTGCAGAACCGGCACGTGACCGTTCAGGATATGCGCGTTTTCATCAAGGCCGAACTCCTTCAGGATCCGGTTCATCGCCGTCTCATCATTCAGCAGACGGTAATATGCGTTTTTATGCTCCTTGTGCGTCTCCTTGTCTTCGATAAAATACCGCTCGAATGTCGTCATCCGGTCCTTGCCGAAAAGAGGCGATTTCGGTCCGCACCAGATATACCACATGATATCCTCGCCCCTGAGCTTCTCCTCTTTTTCGCCGACGAAGGCCAGCCTCACGTATTTTTCCAGCTCGTCGTAAAGCGCCTTTCCCGCATATTCCCTTCCGTAAATATTTACGCGCATAAAATTGCCGTCTTCTGTCATAGGAACACAGCCGTGATACAGAAGATTGTAATTTGACGTGATGTACAGGCTTCCGCGGGTCAGCAGAAGTTTCACATGCTCCTGCAGCTTTTCGCAGTGGATGAAGGCGGACCGGAGACGGTCCATCACATGCTCCTCTTCCTCCGTCAGCCTGTACGGATCGTTCGGATCAATCGTCGGGAAGTTTGTGTCCTTCAGCGGATACGTTTTCCCGTCCAGCGTGATCGTACCCTTCTTGTAATCGATGAAATCAAGAAGAAGCCGGTCCTCCATTCCGAACCTTCTCCTCTTGATGATCTGTCCCTCCAGCTTGAACTGCAGAACCGCGATCGCCTTGTGCATCTTCCGGTTCAGCACATCCTCCGCGCCGCTGAATCCGTCCGCGCGGATCTTGCCGAACAGCTCACACGGATCATCCCCGTAAACCTCCGTCGCAAACGTCGCCAGCGGAAGCAGGTTGATTCCGTACCCCTCCTCGAGTGTATCGAGGTTGCTGTAGCGGATGCTCAGACGGAGAACCGTTGCGATGCAGGCGGGCGACCCCGCCGCCGCGCCCATCCAGATCATATCGTGATTTCCCCACGTGATGCTCACCGAATGGTAGTTGAGAAGGCGGTCCATGATCTTGTCCGCCGCCGGTCCCCTGTCGTAAATATCGCCGAGAATATAAAGATGCTCGACCACCAGCTTCTGGATCAGCTCCGAAAGGGCGATGATAAACGGCTCCGCCCTCCCGATGTCGATGATCGTGTCGATGATCGCGTTATAATAAGCTTCCTTATCCTGAATCTCCGCCTTCTCCGTGATCAGCTCCTCAATCACATAGGCGAAATCCGGCGGCAGCATCTTGCGGACATGGGCGCGCGTGTACTTTGAAGAAGCGCGCTTGCACACCTCAATCAGCCGGTACAGCGTCACCCGGTACCAGTCATTCATATCCGGCTCCGTCTTCCGGATCAGATCCATCTTCTGCTTCGGATAATAGATCAGAGTTGAGAGCGTATTCGTCTCAGCCGAACTCAGCGTTCTGCCGAATACATCTTTGATCTTCTTTTTGACCGCGCCGGATCCGTTTTTCAGCACGTGGGAAAAAGCCTCATATTCGCCGTGTATATCCGTGATAAAATGCTCGGTGCCCTTCGGCAGATTCAGAATCGACTGCAGATTGATAATCTGCGTCGACGCGCTCGCAATGTCCGGATACAGTTCCGAAAGACCGCGGAGATACTTCATTTTCAGTGCTTCTATACTTTCGTTCATTGACCTTCCCCCTTTCGACTATCCTCTGCTTCTTTGCCCGGACCGGTTTCCGGCCGCGTCCGTTTCTGTTCTTCCGTGCGTCCGGGCCTTAGTTCGCCGCCGCGTTCGGGTCGGCTGCCGCCGCGTTCGTCGCCGCCGCGTTCGGATCCGCCGCCGGTGTCGGCGTCTCCGTCGGCTCGGTCCCTGCGACCTCATCCGTCCCGAGCCGCCCGTACAGCGTCACCGCGTCGTCAATATTGGCGTGCGCCGCTCCGCCGCCGTGGGCAGTCACCATGATGTATTCATCATCTCCGTACTTTGCGATACTCGCCAGCGTCTGAAGCGCCGCCGCCGTATAACCTGTTTTCCCTCCCTCGAACAGCGCGCCGTTCGGAAGATTGATCGTCGACAGATGCTTGAAGCAGTTATTCGTAAAGGAAATCCCGGAGGGGTGCTGTTCCGTCGGCGTCGTCGTATAATCCCGCGTCGTGAAAATCTGCCGGAATGTGTCGTTCTTCAGCGCGTACTCCTCCAGCTTGATGAAATCCGCACAGGTCGAATAATGATTGTCATCGTGAAGGCCGATGGAATTTGTAAAATTCGTATTGTCCATCCCGATTTCCTTCGCCTTCTGATTCATCAGATCGACAAACGCTGCCTCGGAGCCGGCAACCTGCCGGCAGATGGCGACGCAGCATTCCGCTCCGGAGGGAAGCATCATGCCGTAAAGCACATCCTTTACGGGAACCGTCTCATTTGCCTCAAACCCGGCCCGTGAAGCTCCTTCTTTGAAATGTGCGTCAATGTCTTCCTGATAAATGGTCATCTGAGAATTAATGTCCGGAATCATTTCCAGCGCGATGATGCAGGTCATGATTTTCGTCATAGACGCCGGATACATTTTTTCCGTGCTGGCCTTATCAAAAAACACCGCTCCGTCCGACAGCCGGACCATCAATGCGTTGTCACTGTGCACGTTGTAGCTGGAAAGCTGCTGCACATCAGCGCTTTTTGCAGCCGCCGCCGATGAAGAGGATACGGATTCTCCCACGCCGTCTCCGCTCGTCGTCCCGACAAAATGCATCTGAAAGCCGCCGTCCGAAGACGCGGCGGTTACCGCCCCGGAGGAGGAGCCGCCGAAAATGCCGTCCAGAACCGTTCCCTTCAGAATCATGACCGCCAGCATCGCGATCACAATCAGAAGAATGATCAGCGTGACGACTGCTCCGCCCTTTTTTTTCTTTTTCTTCTTACGTTCCGCCATAATACTTCCCCTTTAATTAACCCCTTTTACTGCTGCGGATTTTCACCGCCTTTTTCCGGATTTCGTCGGAAACCTCCCGATTTTTGATTTTTTCGCTGATCCATCGGATGATCACGTCATAACTCTCCGGCCTGTGAGGAAAGACACAGTCTGTGCAGTCCTTTACAATGCGGCCGTCCAGATCGAGCCATGCGGGATTTCCCGGACATTTCTCTTCCTGGTAAAACGGACAGTAGCAGAACATGCAGTTCAGCTCCTCCAGTCCCTTATGACAGGGATAATACTGACAGTCCTTATTCGCGAAAAAACGGCTGGAATTTTCCATCTCAATCCGATCTCCTTTTCTCTAAAATACCGAGATCATCCGCCAGCGCAGCCAGATCGCTCATCCGGCGGTTCATCTTTTCCCTCGCAAATCCCGCATCAATCACGCAGCGGCAGTTCCGGATCAGGCGCTCCGCCTTGCGGTACGCGTCTTCTCCGATCTCCCGGAACGGCTTCTCTGAAATTACCTGAGACGCAAGCTTCTTTGCGAGAGGATAATCGATGTCATTTTTATAAAGAATACCGGCGGCAAACGGGACTCCCGTCTGCTGCAGACGCCGGAAGACCGGGATTCCGCTTCCTCCCGAAGATAGAACAAAGACCTCCGGATCACCGGAAACCGCCGGAAGCTCCACGCTTCCGAAAAGCGGATCATAGGTGCCGTTGTTCAGATCGTAAAGATCCCGGATCAGATCCTCCCGGAAGATGTCCGCCGGTCTGCCGTACCCGTAAATGGTCTCACCCTTTACCGCCATCACGTGATCGGACACCTTCTGCGCAAGATCGATCTCATGCAGTGACATAATGACGGTCAGATGGTGATCCCGCGACATTTCTTTCAGAATTTCCAGCAGATCCAGCTTATGCCGGAGATCCAGGTAGGACGTCGGTTCATCCAGAATCAGAACCTCCGGCTCCTGGCAGAGTGCCCGCGCCAGCAGCACCCTCTGTTTCTGTCCGTCGCTGATTTCATTGAAATTTCTGTATCCGATATCCGACGCGTTGACAATGCGGATCGCGTCCTCAACACGTTCTTCGTCCTCACGGGATAAAACCCCGAGGCGTCCGGTGTAGGGATATCGCCCCATCGCGACTACATCATGACAGGTCATCAGTTCCGTCTGCGGCCGTTTCGTCAGGACCGCCGCCATTTTTCTGGACCGTTCCGGTCCGGACATCTCAGCCGTGTCGATCATCGTTTCCGCCCCGTCGCGCTCCGCGATCAGAACCGAGCCTGCCAGCAGACGCAGCTGACCGATGATACTTTTTAAGATGGTGGATTTTCCGGATCCGTTCGGCCCGATCAGCGTCAGGATCTCGCCTCTCCGGATATCGATGCTGATGTCCCTGATCAGCGGGCGGTTTCCGTAACCGACTGTGAGTCCTTTTAGTTTTACGTGATATGTCGTCATGATCCGGATTCCTTTCCCATCCGTCCTTTTATCATCATGAATATTACAACCGGCGCTCCGAACACGGAGGAGACCGTACTGATTCTCAATTCCGTCGGAGCAAACGCCATCCTGGCGATCAGATCGCAGGCCGTACAGAAGACGGATCCGCCGAGAAAACACGCAGGAATGACCGCGATCGGGTTCGATGTGCCGAGGGCGTGTCGGATCAGATACGGCACCGCAATTCCGATAAAGGAAATCGGGCCGGCGTAAGCCGTCACACACGCGGTCAGCACACTCGAGAGCAGAATCAGAATGATGCGGAACCGCCTCGTGTTGATGCCCATCGTCTGCGCGTAGGTCTCGCCTAGCTGCCACGCTCCGATCGGCTTCGCCATCAGAAAGGTCAGAACAAACGAGACGCCGACTACAACCGCCGAGATCGCAACGCCGTCCCAGTTCATCCCGGAAAAGCTTCCCTGCGACCAGCTGTGAAGGTTGGCAATATCCGAATCATCCGCAAATGTAATGACAAAATCCGTCACCGCCGAACAGATATATCCGATCATAATGCCCGCCACGAGAAGCGCGGCCATATTCTGTATTTTTTTTGCGATCAGAAGAATAAACGCGGTCGAGATCATCGATCCGATAAAAGCAGCCAGAATCAGCGCGATCGATGACACAGACGCCGCCCGATTCAGAAAGTAAATCATGACGATCGCGACCGTCATTTTCGCCCCGGATGAAATACCGAGCACATACGGGCCGGCGATCGGGTTCTGAAAAAATGTCTGAAGCAGGAATCCGGATACGGACAGCGCCCCTCCGAGAATCAGACCCATCAAAGCGCGCGGAAGACGGATCTTCCATATGATACTCCGCTCATTTATATCTCCCCCGCCCGCAAATAGAATCTCAGCGATTTTTCCCGCGGGAATCCGGACATTTCCCAGGCTGATATTAAGAATCAGAATCAAAATCAGGGCCACCACAAGGATGATAAACACCGACAGGCAGCGTACGCGGCGGCGTACACGCTCATCATGGAAGCTCCGCGTGGTCTGATTGTCAGCTGAATGATTCATTTCCGATGTGTATCTCCTAACGAAATTGATGAGTCCATCTTACCACATTTTCTCCGATCTGTGAGCCATTTCTGTCCGGAACCGGATCGGACGAAAAAAACCGCCCGATCATGCGGACGGCTTTGTATGAAGCATCGGGGACTCGAACCCCGGACAACTTGATTAAAAGTCAAGTGCTCTACCACCTGAGCTAATGCTCCCTATTGATGATGATGAACAAAGAAAAGTGCCCAGTTCCGGAATCGAACCAGAGACACGAGGATTTTCAGTCCTCTGCTCTACCAACTGAGCTAACTGGGCACAAAGTTGCGGGAGCAGGACTTGAACCTGCGACCTTCGGGTTATGAGCCCGACGAGCTTCCAACTGCTCCATCCCGCGATATTATTAAAATATAAGCCGATGATCGGACTCGAACCGATAACCTGCTGATTACAAATCAGCTGCTCTGCCAATTGAGCCACATCGG
>ONLT01000089.1 GCA_900318755.1 uncultured Eubacteriales bacterium | reverse complement strand
TCCCTTCCTGCTCAATGATCCGGGAGAGGGTTTTCCCCTCCCGTTCCTGAATGAGCAGGTCGGAATCGATAAAACAATAGCCGAGCCGTTTGGCCAGAACAACACCCACCGTGCTTTTCCCCGCACCCGGCATTCCGATCAGAATCAGGTTGGATGGATTGGATGAATTCATAAAAGTGCTCCTGTTCTGCAGTATTATCCGCACACGTTGACCGGCTCGCCCTTCAGCCAGGCGGTCACGTTATCGAACACGATCCGCGCTCTTCGCACCATGGATTCTTCCGAGATAAATGCCTGATGCGGAGTGAGCAGTGTGTTTTTCGCGTGCAGCAGCGGGTACGATTCCGGAAGCGGCGGCTCCATATCATATACGTCAACGCAGGCAAAGCCCAGACGGTCCCCGTTCAGCGCATCCGCCAGCGCCTGATTGTCGACGATCGGTCCTCTCGCGCAGTTAATCAGCACCGCGTCCGGCTTCATCTGCGCGATCCGTTCGCGGCTGAGAAATCCGCGCGTCTCATCATTCAGCGGAAGATTGACCGAAACGATGTCGCACTGCGAAAGCAGTTCCTCAAGGGCGACGTACCGGATACCGGACCGGACCGCCTCTTCCTTCCGGCTACGGCTGTACGCGACAACCTCCGCGCCGAAGGCCTGAAAATACTTCGCGGTCATCAGCCCGATCCGGCCCAGTCCGATGATTCCGACCTTTCTTCCCCGGATTTCCCGCCCGCCGATGCCGGCGCTCGTCCCGCCGGAACGCACTGCGCGGTCCGCCCGGACGACGTTGCGCAGCGCGTCAACGGCCATCCCGATGATCAGCTCCGCCACCGTCTCGTTCGAGTATCCGGCGGCGTTGCAGATCATGATCTTCCGGTTTCTGCAGGCATCCACAGCCACATGATCGATTCCCGTAAACGCGACGGAAATCATTTTCAGATGATCGGCGGCCTCAATTGCTTCCTCCGGAAACGGATGGTTCGCGATCATCACGACGTCGCAGTCTCTGCTCCTTTTGATCAGCTCCTCTGTCGTCTCCGAAACCGAATTATACGCGACGAACTCATGCCCCATCGCCCTGATCGGCGCGGACAGTTCAAGGATCACGGAATCCGGCACAGCCAGCGGTTCAACAAGCGCAATCTTCATATTCAATCCTCCCGGGCAAACTGGTGATACAATCTGCCTTCACTATACGTTTTTTCACCCGTCATTGCAAGACTGTCCTCCGGCCGGAATCTGTCGGAATCCGTCTTGAACCGGCGTCCGTTTCCCGCTATGATAAAAGCCGGAAAGAGTTTTTGTAGCGCTCCGGTCGGAGCAGTCGGGGGAAAATATGGATCAGTCAAAAAAATCCTGGCGTGAAATTTTTCATGATCTTTCTTATCCGCGCCTTCTGTATGCAAACAGGCAGGATTACGGCGACACGAAGCATGAGCGGCCGATGCACGGTCATGAATCACTGTGCGAGCTGCTTCTCTGCTATCACGGAACCGGCATCTATAACGTCAACGACGATTCCTACGAGGTAAACGAGGGCGACCTGATTTATTACAACGTCGGCGAACGCCATGAGGTGCTTTCAAAGACCGATACGGAAATCGGCACCTACTGCTACGGATTTTCCTCGGTAAAATTGCCGGGGCTCCGGGAAAACGCGCTGATTCCGGCGGACAGCCCCCACGTGCGCCCGTCCGGAAGCCGTTTTGCGATTCTGAAGGAGCTTTCGGAGTGGATTCTTGATCTCGACGCGTCGGATCCGGTTCAGTCGAGCCTGATGCAGTCTCTTGGGACCTCCATCCTGCTGACGGCGGTTCTCATTCCGGCGACTGCTGTGCAGAGCCGTACAACGAGCGCGGCGATGGAGCTGACCAAACGGGTCAAGGATTACATCAACGCGCATTATACAGAGGACATCCGTCTCGATGATATCGCGGAAGCGCTCTCCTTCAGCATCCCGTATATCTCCCACACGTTCAAGAGCGTGACCGGATATTCTCCCGTACAGTATATGATCCGATGCAGAATCGGACTGGCCGAGACGCTTCTGATTTCCAGCGACCTCCCGGTCACGCAGATCGCCATGACTGTCGGCTACGATAACACCAATCATTTTCAGACGCTTTTTAAAAATCTGGTAGGCACGACGCCGCTGCAGTACAGAAAAAAATATCTCTCCGCCCTCCACGGGCAGAGAGATCAGCTCTGACTGCAGGATCGTCCGGTCCGGCCGGATAACATCGCTCCCGGATCAGCCGGCGGAAGCGGACGGGACCGCCTGATTTCCGGCAGCGCCTGTCTGTGAGGAAGAGACAGATGACTGTGAGGAAGAAACCGCAGACTGCGAGGAAGTGCTGACGGCGGACAGCTTCTCCTGCTTCACCAGCTTCGCCGTCACGCCGGCCCCGTCTCCGGAAAAAGACGCCAGATCCATCGTGAGGGAACCGTCCCCGCTGTCGGTGAAGGTCACCTGGTTGCCTCTCTGATCCGTCACGTCAAGTTCCCGGTCGTTATGCTTCCAGGTTCCCTGCTCCGTCTGATCCTGTACGGACAGCGTGCATTTTCCCGTCGCCTTCAGAACCATCGAAAAGTTCTCGAGCGCCGCGGAAGCGCTGCCGTCCGTGTCCGCCTCTTTAATCTGCTGAACGGTCGACTCTTTACCGTCCTTCGTGAGCGACGCGATTTTCCACGTCCCCAGATACGGAGAATTCCGCTCGGGTTTCGTCGCCACGGGAACCACCACCGCGACGATAATCAGAACCAGCACCGCTGCCGCCGCAGCGGCCAGAATCCGGACCGTTCGTCTCGCGGCGATTTTGCGCGGCGGCAGTTTTTTTGCCGGCTTGTTCCTCCGTTTGCTTTCCCCTTCGGTTCGCTTCGATGCATTCCGGCCGCCGCCCCGATCCCCGCCGATCTCTTCCCCTTCATCGGCGGTGTCGTCGATGATTTCTTCGCCCGCCTCCGGTGCGGCGGAATCCTCGATGATCTCGTCGGATTCGTTAAACTGCTCTTCACCTTCCTCCGGCTCACCGTCCGATTTGTCCGGTTCGTCGTAAAATTCCGTCTCCTCGTCCGGCTCGTCTAAATACCCTTCTTCCTCGTCCGGTTCGTCGTAATATCCTTCATCATCATCCGGATCATCGAATCCGATCCCGTGGAACCGGATTTTCTCAATCCACGATTTTGTTTTTTTCTGTTCCAGATCCGCTCCGCAAACTTCACAGACTGCGGAATCATCCGGTATAACCGCCCCGCATTTCGGACAACGCATAAATACCCTCCTCATTTAAAAATAACTCACGCATACCACTGCGGCCGCCGCAGATTCAGATACGGCCGCGTCTTTCTGATTTCGCGCACCCGCTCCGGATCAATCACGGCAGTCAGCAGATCCTCCGATCCTCCCGCCTTTGCGATCGTCCGCCCGTCCGGGTCAACGACCAGCGATTCGCCTGCAAAGTCCATCGCGGCCTCCCTGCCGACCCGGTTGCACATAGCGATGTAGCATTCATTCTGAAACGCCTGTACGCGGATTTCCTGTTCAAACAGCTCCATCGGCTCCGCCTTCGTATTTGCGGTCGGGATGAGAATCAGCTCCGCTCCGCGCAGGGCCTCTGTCCGGATACTCTCCGGATAATGGCGGTCAAAGCAGACGACGATGCCGATCCGGATTCCTCCCAGTTCAAATACGTGAAACCCGTCATCCGATGGTGTATAATAATCCTGTTCGTAAAACTGCGGCGCCTGCGCGATGTGAACCATTTTCTGGCATCCTGCGTCGCTGCCGGACGAATCGATCAGGAAACTCGCATCATAGACGGAGCCGTTTTCTTCATAATAAAAATTGGGAGAGGCGGCGATGTGATGCTTCCGGCACATCTCGCGGAACATCGCGAACGCGGGATCGCCGCCGGAAACCGCTTCCGGTCCGATCCGTCCGCCGCAGCAACCCCCGGGGTTTCCCGGAAACTGTGCGAAGAAAGGGGATAGATGAACCTCCGGGTAGAGAATCAGATCCGAACCCTGCCTTGCCGCCTGTTCAAGAAGCGTAAGACTTTTAATCAGATTTGTATTTTTTTCGGATGCCATCGCCATCTGTGCAAGGGCAATTTTAAACTCACTCATAGATGTTTCCTATCCGGCCGAAAGGCCCGGTGCTGTTCAGTCGCTATGAAAACATTCTACTTCTGAACAGCAGATGAGGCAAGCCCGGCTTCCTTAAAAAAATCAAAGAGAGAAACTTCAATTTGTGGTTTCCGCAACATACACATTTTTTATCCGCGCCTATAATGATCACAGAACAGCGGGGAACTGATTCAGAAAGAGAAGGAGCGGATACAGACATGGATGAAAGAAGAAAAGCCGGGGAAACATTCTCCATCGCTTCAGCGCATGCGCCGGTCCCGGGCTGCACAGTTTCGGAAGTGATTCACGACGGGGAAAATACGGTGACCGTTTTTTCTCTGGCGGCAGGCACGGATATCAGCGCGGAGCTGTATACGAACCACAAGCTGATTCTTGTAAACGACGGAGCATTGACGGTTTACGGAACGGACGGAGTCATCGGGAACCTGAACGCGGGCGATCTGATTCTTACGCCGGTCCGCACCGCGGTGGGAATGCGGTCGGATCAATCGGCCGTCTATACGGAAATTGCAATCAGGAGGGAAGACAGAATGAATGATGCAGTAAAACCCGGCGAGGTGTTCCATCTCGCGGAACTTGTCCCTTATCAGGACGGCAGAGTTGTCAATATGGACGTGGTTCATAACGACACGATGAAGTTTGTGGTGATGGCGTTTGATAAAGGAACCGGTCTTTCGGAGCACGCCGCACCGGGCGATGCGCTGATCTTCGCATTAGAAGGAAAAGGAACCATCCGGTACGAAGGTGTGGACCACCCCATCAAAGCGGGAGAAAATTTCCGCTTTGCCGGCGGCGGGCTGCATGCCGTACACGCGGATGAGAAGTTTAAGATGGCACTTTTGTTAACCCTGAAGTAAAGAAGATTTGGAGGAGTTTTAAGATGGACAACAAGATGTTTTGTTATCAGTGTCAGGAGACGGCCGGATGTAAGGGATGCACGATTTCCGGCGTCTGCGGAAAAAAGCCGGAAGTTGCTGCGATGCAGGATCTGCTGGTCTATGCGACGAAGGGACTGTCCTTCGTAACGACGAGAATGCGCGAGGAGGGAACGCCGGTCGGTAAAGAGGTGAACCATCTGGTCACCAGAAATCTCTTCATCACAATCACCAACGCGAACTTCGACCGGACTGCGATCAGGAAGGCGATCACGGAAACGCTCCAGGTAAAACAGGGGCTTCTCGGAACACTGAAAAACAAAAACGGACTTCCGGATGCCGCTATCTGGAACGGCGCAGAGGATTCGTTTGACGCAAAGGCAGCCGGAGTAGGCGTTCTTGCCACAAAGGACGAGGATATCCGGTCTCTCCGCGAGCTGATCACCTACGGACTGAAAGGACTCTCCGCTTATTCCAAGCACGCAAACGCACTCCTTCAGGACAACGAGGAGGTCGATGCATTTATTCAGAAGGCACTGTCCAGGACGCTGGACGACACACTGAGCGTCGATGATCTGGTTGCTCTTACCCTTGAGACCGGAAAGTACGGCGTCGAGGGAATGGCGCTTCTTGATAAGGCGAACACCGAAGCTTACGGAAATCCGGAAGTGACGCAGGTTGACATCGGCGTCCGCAAGAACCCGGGCATCCTGATCTCCGGTCATGACCTCCGTGATCTGGAGATGCTTCTGGAGCAGACAAAGGGAACCGGCGTGGATGTCTATACCCACTCCGAAATGCTCCCGGCTCATTACTACCCCGCCTTCAAGAAGTATCCGCATTTTGCGGGAAACTACGGAAATGCGTGGTGGAAGCAAAAAGAGGAATTTGAAAAGTTCAACGGCCCGATTCTGATGACGACCAACTGCGTCGTTCCTCCGGCTGAGAGCTACAAGGACCGTCTCTGGACCACCGGCGCGGCGGGATTCCCGGGATGCCGTCACATCGACGGCGCATACGGCGAGACGAAGGACTTCTCTGCGATCATCGAGCAGGCGAAGAAGTGTCCTGCGCCGACTGAGATCGAGACCGGAACGATCACCGGCGGATTTGCTCATGAGCAGGTATTTGCTCTGGCGGATAAAGTCGTGGATGCGGTCAAGTCCGGCGCCATCCGGAAATTCGTCGTCATGGCGGGATGCGACGGCAGACAGAAGAGCCGTGAGTATTACACGGAGTTCGCGAAGAAACTTCCGAAGGATGTTGTGATTCTGACGGCGGGATGCGCGAAATATAAATACAACAAGCTGGACCTGGGCGACATCGGCGGAATTCCGAGAGTTCTGGATGCGGGCCAGTGCAACGACTCCTACTCTCTCGCGCTGATCGCTCTGAAACTGAAGGAGATTTTCGGACTGGATGACATCAACGATCTTCCGATCGTATTCAACATCGCGTGGTATGAGCAGAAAGCGGTCATCGTTCTTCTGGCACTCCTCTACCTCGGCGTCAAGAACATCCATCTCGGACCGACGCTCCCGGCATTCCTTTCCCCGAACGTCGCGAAGGTACTGGTCGACAACTTCGGCATCGCGGGAATCGGCACCGTCGATGATGATCTGAAACTCTTCTTCGGAGAAGAAGCATAAAGCAGAGGGAATACCATTGAGAAAACAGGTTAAAGGAAACGTCAGCTGGGTCGGCTATCTGGACTGGGAACTGGATCGGTTTCACGGGGATGATTACTCCATCCTGAACGGTTCCAGCCAGAACGCTTACCTGATTGAGGAAGAAAAAACAGTGCTGGTCGACACCGTGTGGCGGCCCCACCGGTTCGACTTCGTAGAAAATTTAAAGAAGGAGATCGATTTAAAGCAGATCGATTTCATCGTCGCAAACCACGGAGAGTGCGATCACTCCGGTTCGCTGACCGCTCTGATGGAAGAAATTCCGGATACGCCGATCTACTGCACGGCCAACGCGGTTAAGAGCATCGAGGGACAGTACGGAAAGCGCGGATGGAACTTCCAGGTTGTGAAAACAGGCGATTCCGTTGAAATCGGCAACGGGAAGAAGCTGATTTTTGTCGAGATGCGGATGCTTCACTGGCCGGATTCCATGGCGACATTTCTGACGGGGGACAATATCCTGTTCTCCATGGACGCCTTCGGACAGCATTACGCAGTGGAGGAGCTTTTCAACGACAAAGCGGACCAGTGTGTGCTGAACAGGGAAGCCATGAAATACTTTGCCAATATCCTGAACCCCTTCGCACCGATCCTGAAGAAAAAGCTGGAGGAGCTTTCCGGACTTTCCCTTCCGATCGAGATGATCGCGCCAGCACACGGCGCGATCTGGAGGGAGAATCCGCTGCAGATCGTGGAAAAGTACGCGGCTTGGGCGGATGCCTACCAGGAAAACCAGGTGACCGTCGTCTATGACACCATGTGGGAAGGTACGGCGAAAATCGCCCACCGGATCGCGGATGAGATTCATCATCAGAGTCCGGAGACCGTGGTGAAGGTGTACAATCTGGCAAAGGGCGACAAGAATGAGATTATGACCGAGGTCTTCCGGTCGAAGGCGATCGCAGTGGGATCTCCCACCGTCAGCAACAGTATTCTGTCCAGTGTCGCAGGATGGATGGAGTTTCTGAAGCAGCTGAAATTCAAAAACAAGAAGGCAGCCGCCTTCGGATGCTACGGCTGGAGCGGCGAGTCGGTCCGGATTCTTCAGGAAAAACTGAAAGAGGCAGGATTCGAGGTCGTGGAAGACAGCATCCGCTCCCAGTGGAACCCGGATGAAACGGACTTCGCAGGGATCCCGGCGCTCGTAAAAGAACTGCTGTAACAGACACAGACAGCCTGAAACAGGCAGATACATCCGGTATTTACCGAAATCCGGGTGGGTCTGCCTGCTTTTTTTGCAGTTATTGCGGAAATTTTTTGGAATTGATCCTAAGCGCCGCCGGAAAATGTTATAATCAGATAGATACATTTGCTGCTATATCTCACAAATCTCACAAAGGAGGCGCGACATGAAACCATACGTAAAAATAGCTTCGAAAAAAGATCCGAATGTAACATTGAAGGTGATCCAGGGACATTTTGCCACGCCCCATTCGCACGTGACGTGTTATTTTGACGTGACGACGATGAAGACGAGAATCAGCGAGGCGCAGGGCGTGGCCGAGATGCTTTCGCTCCGGTATTCGAGTTCCACCCCGGTGGATACCATTGTCTGCCTGAACGGCACGGAGGTAATCGGGACCTTCCTGGCGCAGTCCCTCACAAGAACCGGCGTCATTTCCTATAACGCCCACAAAACGATCTACGTCGTCACCCCGGAATACACCGCCTACGATCAGATCATCTTCCGCGACAACATGCAGATGGCGATCCGCAGAAAGCACGTACTGATTCTGACCGATTCCATCACCACCGGGATCGCCGTATCCACCGCCATCGAGTGCCTGAAATACTATCAGGCGGAAATCACAGGCGTGTCCGCGATCTTCAGTGTGGCGAAGAATGTGGCGGGGCTGGACATCAATTCCGCCTTCACGCCCTCCGACGTTCCGGAATATGCGTCCTACAAGCACACCAACTGCCCGCTCTGCAAAAACGGGACGCCCCTTGACGCGCTGATCAACAACTACGGTTACTCGGAGCTGTGAGTACCTGAACGCTCATCGCAATTGCAAACCTTCAAAAGCCCGGCGTTCAAAAAGCGTCTGCTTCAGAACAGCCGGGCCATCAGGAAGGGAATGGCCGCAAAGCTGAACACGGTGGAAATGACAATTCCCTGTGAAAGAACCTCCGTGTCCCGGCCGGTCTTCTCCGCCTGAATCAGCGGAAGGTTTGCGGCAGGCATCGCCGCCATCAGACAGAACGCCTGCACCATAATTTCCGGGGCCCCTGCCCGTCTCAGAACACTGACGAGAAGGATGGGTACGACTGCCATGCGAACCGCAAGATAAAGCCAGATCCAGGGAGAGGTAATTCCCCGCAGCGTCTTCACACGGGCCAGCGAGACCCCGAGCAGGCTCATGGACAGAAATACCGTCGCATTTCCGATATACGAAAGCGTTTCGGTCAGAACCTCCGGAGGGGTCGCCGGAAACCAGATCAGGATCAGCGAAAGCAGCACCATGCAGGTTCCCGGGCTGAAAATCGACCGGAACCGGATTCGCCCGGCATTTCCCAGGACGGACACCCCGTGGGTGTAAAAAAGCAGGCTGTACACCACATTGCAGATAATCACATACAGCATGCCTCCGCTCCCGAGAAGCGCACGGCCCACCGGTATTCCGATGAAGCCCACATTTGTGTAGACGATCATCATATTATAATCCGCCCGTTCGGCGCGCTTCACCCGGAAAATCACCGGAAACAGCACCCCCAGCACACAGAGCGCCCCGTAAAATCCGGCGCCGGCGCAAAGGGCAGCGAGGATCTTCGTCCGGCTGCCCGTAATGCCGCCCGTAAGAACCGTCGACAGAATCATCGCCGGGTTGACAATGTCCATCACAAGCGCGGACAGCTTCCGCGCCGTGTGGGCATCGATGCGGTCCCTTTTCCCGAGATACATTCCCAGCAGGACAAGGAGCGCGATCACCGCCATCTGACGGACCAGAACCATCGTATCCATCTCAGAAAAACACCGCCGGATTAACCAGATCCTCCGGCTTCTCCTGCCAGGACAGCCTCTGAACCAGATGCCTCAGGCACCGCTCCCGCCCCTCGTAGAAGGAGTCCTCGGACAGAAACGCGGAATGAGGCGTCATGATGCAGTTTTCCAGCCCCACCAGGCGGCTTTTTTCTGTAGCTTCATCCTCGATCACATCCACAGCCGCAGCCTGAATCTCATGGGTTCGGAGGGCCTCCGCCAGATCCTCCTCGCAGACGACTCCTCCCCGCGCCGTGTTGATAAAAAACGCGGTCTTTTTCATCTTCCGGAACTGCTCCATGCCCATCATATGATCGGTCACACCCTGAATCAGCGGGCAGTGCATGGAAACGACGTCGGCCTGCTCCAGCAGTTCATCCAGCGTATCCGCCTTTCCGCATCCGAAGGACGCGAGGTATTCCTTCGTCTTTGTGGGCGCGTAGACCAGAATCCGGTAGCCGATCTTCTGCAGGACCGGCACCATCTGTTTCGGGATGGTTCCGAAAAACACCATCCCGAACACCTGACCCTCCGTCCGGTGCATGGGATAGCCGATCAGAGGATCCCAGCTCCCCTTCTGCACCGTCCGGTCGAGAAAGGTGATCTGTCTGGTCAGGTCCAGCGCGAATCCGATGGTATGGAGCGCGACTTCCCTGGCGCAGAATCCCGGGATGTTGCACACGCAGATCCCGTGTTTCGTGGCTTCCTCCACATCAATGTTATTATAGCCGATGCTCTGAAGCGACACGATCTTCAGATCCGGGCACCGGTCCATCACTTCCTTCGTGACCGCTTCATATTCCACCACCAGGCCCTCCGCGTGCGTATCCCGCACGCAGTCGGCAAAAGGCTTTTTGTGCTCCGGATCCTTGATCTCAATCAGCTTCACGTCCGGTACCTTCCAGGTTTCGAGCAGCTGATTCTCATATTCCAGCGTATCGTCGATGTTATAATACAGAATGGTTTTCATGGCTTTTATCCTCCGATGCGATTATGCAGTCTCGTCCATCCTGCGGCCGAACCGGATTTTTGCAACGTCCGCCAGCACCTGGGCGGTTCCGCTGATCCCGAATTCCGAGCTGTTGATCATCAGATCCAGATGGTCTCTGTCGCCGGGCGCGTATCCCGCGTAATGCAGATGGTACGCCCGTCTTGCGCGGTCCACCTGTTTGATCATTTTCCGCGCGGGGATCGGATCCATATTCAGCATATCCACGCAGTTCCGGAATCGGTCCTCGACGGATGCGTAAATGTGAACCCGCAGGCAGTTTTTCTCATTTTCAAAGATATAATCCGCGCATCGTCCGACGATGATGCAGGATCCCCTGTCCGCCAGATCGCGGATGATTTCCGTCTGCTCGTGAAAGATCGCATCCTGCTGCTCCGAGCTCTGGTTGCCAAGCGGGT
>ONLT01000075.1 GCA_900318755.1 uncultured Eubacteriales bacterium | reverse complement strand
TTTTCTGTAAAACCGGTCTGCTTGATTTCAAGACAAATTTCCTTATAATAAACGGTATGTGCAAAGAACTGAGATCAAAAAAAGGTGCGATTTTCGACCTGGACGGGACGCTGCTGGATTCGATGGGCGTCTGGAATCAGATTGACCGCGAGTTTTTCGCGAGGCGGGGCATGGAACTTCCTGCGGATTATCAGGGCGTGATCACCGCGATGCAGCCGATGCAGGCGGCGGTTTACACAGTGAACCGGTTCGGCTTCGACGAGTCGCCGGACGCGGTTCTTGCGGAGTGGATGGACATGGCATACCGGGAGTATCACGAGAAGCTGCCGCTCAAACCGTACGTCCGGGAATACGTGGAGCTCCTGCGGCGGAACCGCGTCCGTATGTGTGTGGCGTCGTCGTCGGAGCGAAGCCTCGTGGAGGCGGCGCTGTCGCGGACCGGAATTCTGGATGACATGGAGCTGGTTCTGACATCGGCGGAGGTGGGCTGCGCCAAGGGGACGCCGGATATCTATCTCGCCTGCGCCGGAGCCATGGGCCTTTCTCCGGATGAGTGCGCGGTCTATGAGGATATCATTCAGGGCGTGCGCGGAGCGAAGGCCGGCGGATTTTACGCCGTCGGCGTTTACGAGGAAAGCTATCGGAAGGATCCCGTGCCGTTTTACCAGGTGCAGACGGAAGCGGATCTGTATATCCGCTCATTTTCCGAGCTTCTGCCGGATGAGAGGGAGTATGAATCAAATCGATCGGAGTGTTGATGATGGCAAAAAATGATTATGGCGCTGAAAGCATTCACGTACTGGAAGGACTGGAAGCGGTCCGCGTGCGCCCGGGAATGTATATCGGAAGTACGGGCAGGAAGGGACTGAACCATCTGATCTATGAGATCGTGGATAATTCGGTCGATGAGCATCTCGCCGGATTCTGCGATCACATTGAGGTGACGCTGGAGGCGAACGGCTCGTGCACGGTGTCGGACAACGGCCGGGGAATTCCGGTGGAGATGCATGAAAAGGGGATGCCTGCGGAGCGGCTGGTGTTTACGACGCTCCACGCGGGCGGAAAATTTGATAACGACGCGTACAAGACGAGCGGCGGACTCCACGGAGTCGGCTCCTCGGTCGTGAACGCGCTCTCGGTTTACACAGACGTAAAAATCGCCCGGGACGGGAAGATCTACCATGACCGCTACGAGCGGGGCAAACCGGTCCAGAAGCTGGAGAAGGGGCTGCTCCCGGTCATCGGTAAATCGAAGACGACGGGTACGACGGTGAATTTCCTTCCGGATCCGGAGATTTTCGAGAAGACCCGGTTCGCTTCCGAGGAGGTGAAGAGCCGCCTGCACGAGACGGCTTATCTGAACCCGAAGCTGACGATTCTGTTTACGGACCGGCGTGACGGGAAGGAGCTGGCGACGGAATTCCACGAGCCCGACGGCATTGTCGGGTTTGTGCGCGATCTGAATAAAAATAAGGAGGCGATCCACGAGCCGGTTTACCTGACCGGAACTTCCGAGGGAATTGAGGTCGAGATCGCGTTTCAGTATATCCGCGAGTTTCAGGAAAATGTGCTCGGCTTCTGCAACAACATATACAACGCGGAAGGCGGGTCGCACATCACCGGGTTTAAGATGCAGTTTACCTCAGTGATGAATTCCTACGCGAGGGAACTCGGCATTCTCAAGGAGAAGGATGCGAATTTTACCGGCGTCGATATCCGGAACGGGATGACGGCGGTCGTTTCGATCAAACATCCGGATCCGAGATTTGAGGGCCAGACAAAGACGAAGCTGGACAACCCGGATGCCGCGCGCGCGACCGGGAAGGTGACGGCGGATGAATCGGTCCTGTATTTTGACCGTCATCTGGATGTACTGAAAGAGGTGCTTGCCTGCGCGGAGCGTTCGGCGAAAATCCGGAAAAACGCGGAGAAGGCCAAAACGAATATGCTCACGAAGCAGAAATATTCCTTCGACTCGAACGGCAAGCTCGCGAACTGCGAGAGCCGGGACCCGTCAAGGTGCGAGATCTTCATCGTCGAGGGAGATTCCGCAGGAGGCTCTGCGAAGACCGCCCGTGACCGGAATTTTCAGGCGATTCTGCCGATCCGCGGCAAGATCCTGAACGTCGAAAAAGCCAGTATGGACCGGGTTCTCGCCAACGCGGAGATTAAGTCGATGATCAACGCCTTCGGATGCGGATTTTCGGAAGGGTACGGGAATGATTTCGACATTTCAAAACTCCGCTACGATAAAATTGTGATTATGGCGGATGCCGACGTCGACGGCGCGCACATCTCAACGCTGCTTCTGACGCTGTTTTACCGGTTCCTGCCGGATCTGATCTACGAGGGCCACGTCTACATCGCGATGCCCCCGCTGTACCGGACGGTCCCTTCGAAGGGTAAGGGGGAGTATCTGTACGATGACAAGGCGCTGGAGCGCTACCGGAAGACGCACGCGGGGAAAAAATTTACGCTGCAGCGGTTCAAGGGACTCGGCGAGATGGATCCGCAGCAGCTGTGGGACACGACGCTGAACCCGGAGACAAGGCGTCTGCGGAAGGTTGAAATTGAGGATGCGAGACTTGCGTCGGATGTCACGGAGACCCTGATGGGATCGGATGTGCCGCCGCGCAGAGCGTTTATCTATGAGCATGCGACGGATGCGGAACTTGACGTCTGAATGATCCAGAGAGCGGAAGAGAAGTAAAATTATGAGCGAAAAAACAGAGGAGAACATCATCCGGACGGAATATTCCGAGCTGATGCAGAAATCTTATATCGATTACGCGATGAGCGTCATTATCGCCCGGGCGCTTCCGGACGTGCGCGACGGTCTGAAGCCGGTGCAGCGGAGAACCCTGTACGACATGCTCGAACTCGGCACGTACTATGACCGCCCCTACCGGAAATCGGCCCGAATCGTCGGCGATACGATGGGTAAATTCCATCCCCACGGCGACAGCTCGATCTATGACGCCCTCGTCGTCATGGCGCAGGATTTTAAGAAGAAAGTCCCGCTCGTCGACGGGCACGGGAATTTCGGATCCATCGAGGGAGACGGCGCTGCCGCGATGCGTTACACAGAGGCGCGTCTGGCGAAAATCACGCAGGATGTGTATCTTGGTGATCTCGACAAAAACGTGGTCGATTTTCTGCCGAATTTTGACGAGACCGAAAAAGAGCCGGAGGTGCTGCCGGTGCGGATTCCGAATCTGCTGGTGAACGGCGCGGACGGCATCGCGGTCGGCATGGCCACAAGCATCCCTCCGCATAATCTGTCCGAGGTGATTGAGGCGGAAAAAGCGTACATCCGGAATAACCAGATCACGACGAAGCAGCTGATGAAAT
>ONLT01000102.1 GCA_900318755.1 uncultured Eubacteriales bacterium | reverse complement strand
GCGCAGCACAAGGAAGAAAAAAACGCTGAGTCGGAGCAGCGCGTTGCAGACGAGCGATCGAAATACGAGCGCAAAACGAACAAGCTTCTGACGGCGGCACAGGCCGAGATCCGTCAGAAATTTTCCGATCAGACACTGCGGATCCGAAACCGCGTATTTAAACGCGTGGAGCAAAAACTGATCGATTTCAAGCGCTCTCCGGAGTATCTTTCTTATCTGTGCGGAAAAATCCGCGAGATGCAGGGAAAGCTCACAAACGAAAGCGGAAAGGATATTCTGTTTTTTGTTGATTCGACCGATGCGGATCTCATTGAACCGATACAGAAACAATCCGGTGTGACAATTCAGATCTCAAAGGAGAATATCATCGGAGGACTTCGGGCACTCGTTCCCAGCCGCAGCATCATGATCGACAACTCGTTCGCTTCCCTCCTTGCCGAGGAAGAGAAGGCATTTTCCGCGGAGGGAGGCATGCGGGATGAATAAGGACCGAACCGGGATAATATACGGGATCAACGGACCGGTTGTTTACATCAAAGGTGAGACGCCGTTCCGCATGGGCGAGATGGTCTATGTAGGGCAGGAAAGGCTGATCGGAGAAGTCATCAGCCTTTCCTCTGAAAAAACGACGATTCAGGTGTACGAGGAGACGACCGGACTGAAACCCGGCGCGGTCGTTGAAGGGAGCGGTGATGCCATCTCGGTCTGGCTCGGCCCCGGCATCATCCATAATATTTACGACGGCATTCAGCGCCCGCTCGACGAGATCGCAGCTCAGTCCGGACACTTTATCACAAGAGGTCTTCGGGCTGATTCTCTGGACCAGTCAAAAAAGTGGGACGTCACACTGAAGGTTCATGTGGGTGATCTGGTCACGGGAGGGACGGTGATCGCCGAGACGCCTGAGACGAAGAGCATCACACACCGTTCCATGGTGCCCCCGGATGTCCCGAGAGCAAAGGTCACATGGGTCGCGGAGAACGGACCGCACACTGTGACGGATCCGATCGTGAAGATCCGCCGTGCGGACGGAATGGACCAGGTTCTGACGCTATGCCAGCGCTGGCCGATCCGCGTGCCGCGCCCTGTGGAAAGCCATTTTCCCGCCGCAACGCCTATGGTGACAGGCCAGCGTATTCTGGATTCCCTGTTTCCTCTGGCGAAGGGCGGAACGGCGGCCATTCCCGGAGGGTTCGGAACAGGAAAAACGATGCTGCAGCACCAGATTGCAAAATGGTCTGATGCGGACATTATCGTTTATATCGGCTGCGGTGAGCGCGGGAATGAGATGACACAGGTTCTCGAGGAATTTTCGGAGCTGGAAGATCCGCGGACCGGGAATCCGCTGATGGACCGGACCGTTCTGATCGCCAACACTTCCAATATGCCGGTTGCCGCAAGAGAAGCTTCCATCTACACCGGTGTCACTCTCGCGGAATATTACCGTGACATGGGCTATGACGTGGCGATTATGGCGGACTCCACCTCAAGATGGGCGGAGGCTCTCCGAGAGCTGTCCGGACGGCTGGAGGAAATGCCGGCGGAGGAAGGTTATCCGGCCTATCTGGCATCCCGGCTGTCCTCATTTTACGAGCGCGCCGGCGCGATGCGCAATCTGAACGGAACGAGCGGAAGCGTATCCATCATCGGAGCGGTATCCCCCCAGGGCGGAGATTTCTCCGAGCCGGTCACGATGAACACGAAGCGTTACGTCCGGTGCTTCTGGGGATTGGACAAATCACTGGCGTACGCCCGCCATTTTCCGGCGATCCAGTGGATGACCTCCTACAGTGAGTATGTTCCGGATCTGTCAGGCTGGTACGCTGAAAACGTCAATCCGCTGTTTGCAAGGAGGCGGGCGGAATTGATCAGCATCCTCCATCAGGAATCCTCCCTGAATGAGATCGTCAAGCTGATCGGATCCGACGTGCTTCCGGATGATCAAAAACTGACGCTGGAGATCGCCCGGGTGATCCGGCTCGGTTTCCTGCAGCAGAACGCATTCCACAAGGAAGATACCAGTGTTCCTCTGCAGAAGCAGTTTCTGATGATGGATACCATCCACTACCTCTATAAGAAGGCAAAAGAGCTGATCATGATGGGACATCCGATGTCCGTGCTGAAAAAGAGTGATATTTTCGAGCGCCTGATCGCGATCAAATACGACGTTCCGAACGATAAACCGGAGCTGTTCGACAATTACAAAAAGGCAATCGACGGATTTTACGACGAAGTAATCGCGGAAAACGCGTAAAGGAGTGACTGGAATGATGATCGAATATTTGGGCCTTTCGAATATCAACGGCCCGCTGGTCGCGCTCGAAAATGTGCGCGACGCCGCTTACAACGAGGTGGTCGAATTCACCGTCGAAGGCGGTCAAAAGAAGATGGGGCAGATTGTCGCCGTCTATAAGGATAAGGCCATCATTCAGGTATTTGAGGGGACCGACGGTCTTTCCCTCTCAAACACACGCGTGCATCTGACCGGAAAGCCGATGGAGATCGCGCTCTCACGGGAAATGCTGGGCCGCACATTCAACGGAATCGGGGAACCGGTCGACCGGCTCGGACCGATCTATTCGGATCTGAAACGGGACGTCAACGGCCTTCCCCTAAATCCCGTACAGCGCGTTTACCCGCGCAACTACATCCGGACCGGAATCTCCGCGATTGACGGCCTGACAACTCTGATCCGCGGACAGAAGCTTCCGATCTTTTCAGGAAACGGGCTTCCGCATGACCGCCTCGCAGCGCAGATCGTCCAGCAGGCATCTCTGGGAGATACGGACCAGGATGAAAAATTCGGAATCGTTTTCGCCGCGATGGGAGTGAAGTACGATGTCGCCGATTTCTTCCGGAGAACATTTCAGGAGAGCGGCGCGTCCGATCATGTGGTGATGT
>ONLT01000086.1 GCA_900318755.1 uncultured Eubacteriales bacterium | reverse complement strand
TTGCGTGCGCGGCGGTCGCCCCGGAGCGATGAACGGGCGTTCCGGTATTTTGCGTCTTTTAAGTTTTCAGACGCCCGGAAGTATGATAAAATACTACCGTGTATATTTAAGCGGACATCATCACCGTGTTTTGCAGGGTCCGTCGCGGGCCGGCAGTGGGAGATTTATTTATGCTGACGAAACAGAGACTTCAGCTGATGATCAGCCTCGCTGATTTCAAACAGAGTCATATCAATACGACGATGCGCGTGACAAAATATTACAGAAATGATTACGTCACGCTTCAGCTCGTCAAGAATTTTTTCATTACGACGATCGCTTATCTGATCCTGCTCGGACTTTTTGCGGTCTATCATCTGGATTTCCTTCTTACGAATATGAATGACCTGAAGACGGGACGTCTCGCTGCCGTGCTTCTGATTGTCTATATCGTGATGCTTGCCGTATACAGTGTGATTACGTACGTAATTGCACGGATCCGGTACGAGCGGGCGCATGAGGAAGCGAAGGATTACGATCAGAAACTGGATCTGCTCGCGAACATTTATCGCGAGGAACAGCTTGGCAGCGAGAATCCGTTTGGGGAGGATCAATAAGAATGGGAAACCTGAAAGAACGCCTGAAGGCATTTTACGCGGATTACAGTGCTTATATTCTGCCGGTCGTAAAGTTTGCCCTCGCCCTTATCCTGTATGTTCTGATCAATAACCGGCTCGGGTACCTCGGAGCGCTGAACAAGCTGTACGTTCTGGTCATCCTCGCCGCAATCTCGGCGATTCTGCCTTTCAACGGAACCGTTCTCATCGGAATTTCGCTGATTGTGGCGCATTGCTTCGGGCTCGGAGTGGAGACCGGCATGTTCGCGCTGGTGCTTTACCTTGTGATGGTGCTGCTTTATTTCCGGTTCGTTCCGCGCGATGCGCTGGTGATGCTTCTGACGCCGCTGGCGGGAATGCTCCATCTTGAGGCGGCCGTGCCGCTCTGCCTCGGACTTGTCCGGGGACCTGAGTCCGCGCTGTCCGCAGTCTGCGGGCTGGTTTCCTGGCAGTATGTGGAAATTGTCCACGGCGAGATCGCACCGCTGAAGGAAGCGGACGCAGGCATGCTTAACGTGCTGCAGTCCATTCCGGCTTCGCTGTTCAGCACGAGGCTGCTGCTCTGCGTGATCGCGGCGGCTGCGGCGACGGTTCTTGTCGCGATCATTGTCCGTCATATGACGACGTATACGAGACTCCGCGCGGTCATAGCCGGAGCGGTTCTGTACCTTGTGATCATGCTTGCCGGAGGCGCGGCGTCAGGCGTGGACCTGAATTATCTGCAGGTAATCGTCGGCACTGTCGCGGCCGCGGCCATCGCGCTGATGCTGAATTTCTTTGTGTACTCGGTGGATTACCGCCAGTCCAGATTTATTCAGTTTGAAGACGACGACTATTATTACTATGTAAAGGCGATTCCGAAGATCCGCGCCGGAGGCGCGAAGCCGGTCCGCTACTACGACGACAGCAGCAGCCGCAGAGAAGGCAATGGCGCGCCGGTGGACGGTTCGGATGTGGACGGAGTCGATTTTAAGACGAAGCTGGAGGATTCCCTGAAGGATCTCTGATTGGAGCCTCCGCGTTTTATCCGCTTTGTGAATGAAACAGCCAGCGGAAAGGAAGTGAGCCCGTGGACGGACTGATCAGCTGGATGCGCGTTCATCTGATTGAATGGATTACACCGCCGAAAACGATTCAGGTAATCGATGTGATACAGGTCATATTGATTGCCTATTTCGTGTATCACCTGATTATCTGGGTAAGGGACACCAGGGCCTATTCGCTTCTTCGCGGAATTCTTCTGATCATTGTGTTTATTATCGTCGCCAATGTGCTCGGGATGGAGGTCATCGTCTGGCTCGTCACGAATCTCGGCGTCGCGGCGTTTACGGCGCTGATTATCATATTTCAGCCGGAGCTGCGCAAAGGTCTGGAACGGATGGGGCACCGCGGAATGCTGGCCTCGATCTTTCAGGGGCGGAGCAGCGGCGACAACAACCGGTTCAGCGATCACACGCTCAATGAGATCGTCCGCGCCTGCTTCGATATGGGCGAGGTCCGCACCGGAGCGCTGATCGTGATTGAGCGGAACGTGCGGCTGGAGGAATTTGTACAGACCGGAATTCCGATTGACGCGATTGTGAGCGGACAGCTCCTGATCAACATTTTTGAGAAAAATACGCCGCTCCATGACGGAGCGGTGATCGTCCGCGGAAACCGTGTGACGGCGGCGACGTGCTATCTGCCGCTGTCGGACAGCATGGAGCTGAGCAAGAGTCTCGGAACCCGTCATCGCGCGGGTGTCGGAATCAGCGAGATCAGCGACAGCTGTACGATTATCGTTTCGGAGGAGACGGGGGAGGTTTCCTACGCGGTCGAGGGCGTGCTTCATACGGATGTCACGCCCGCCGAACTCAAAGAGCGGCTTCACGAAATTCAGAAGCTGGTAAACATACGCGGCAGAGAGAAGGGCCGGAATGCAAAAAAGAATACCGAAAATAATCAGAAATAATTTCGGACTGAAAGTTATTTCCGTCCTGATTTCCATCGTGATCTGGTATTCGGTCGTGCGGGTGGATGACCCGGTGATCACGCGCTCATTTACGGTCAGCGTCACATTTACGAACCAGACGTACATTCAGAGCGGAAAGCAGACTTACACAGTCGACGACAGCTACAACACGGTTATTGTGTACATCAAGGGCAACCGGTCCGAGGTCCGGCGCGTCGAAGCGTCCGACATCACGGTCACGGCGGATCTGACCCAGATCGTCAGCATGGATACGACGCCGGTCATGGTTCCGCTGACGGTGCAGTGCACGGGCATTGATACGGCAAACATCTCGATGTCGAGGACGGCCGTGCCGATCACAATTGAAAACATCGCCAGCAAGGAGCTTCCGGTGACCGTCGATACGGACGATACGACGCCGAACAAAAATTTTGAGGTCGGCAAGGCGACGGCGAACCCGTCGAAGGTCGTCGTGTCCGGACCGGAATCGACGATCAACAGCATCGACTCCGCGGTCGCCGAGGTCGATGTCACCGGGATGACTCAGGACGGAACGGTGAAGGGAACGGTGCATCTCTACGATAAATCGCAGAACGAGATTTCGCAGGAGACGATCGACAATGAGATCACGTTCGATACGGGAAGTCAGGACGTCACGGTTACGATTGACCTGTGGCAGAAAAAATCCGACATCTCTCTCGACGTGCAGTACAGCGGACAGCCGAAGAGCGGCTATCAGGTGAGCAGCATCTCCACCGTCCCGGACACGATCACGGTGGTGGGGGATGACGACGCGCTCTCAAGTCTGACGAACAGCGGAAACAAAATCCTGATTCCGGAGGATTACATCTCCGTCGAGGGTGCGACGGACGATGTCACGCAGGAGATTGATCTGTCCCAGATCATCACCGGAAATATGAGAGTTGCGGAGACAGCCAGCCAGACGGTGACGGTTACGATCACAATCCTTCCGGAAAATACGAAGGAAGTGGCGCTGGACGTGGATAAGATCGCGATCAACAACCTTGCGGACAATCTGACGGTTACGTACGATCAGACGGAGCTGACGATCCGGGTCAGGGGAACCAAGGCGCAGCTGGATGAGGTGACCGCGGATTCCGTCGGGGCGTCGGTGGATCTTTCCGGTTATGCGGAAGGAGATTACGCGGTTCCGGTCAGCGTGACGCTTCCCGGCGGCGCAAGTCTGTCGGGCGATGTGAACATTCTGCTGCATATCAAGCAGTCGGCGAAGACAGGATAATTTTTATGATCAGCGAGACTGTGACAATACAAAACAGTAAGGGACTTAATCTGAGACCGGTTACGGTTCTCAGTGAAGCCGCATGCCGTTACCGTTCGCACTGTTTCATCCGCTTTAACGGGAGAGAAGCGGATCTCAAGAGTGTGCTGAGCCTGCTCGCGGCGGGCCTCCGCTGCGGGGACATCGCCGAGGTTGTCTGCGAGGGCGAAGATGAGCGGGAGGCGATGGAAGGCATCCTGGATGTGTTCCGCAACGGGTTCGGGGCGCAGAATCCGGCTTAAAACGAATGCCGTTCATCGGCAGAAACCGCACCGTGAAAAAGCCGGTTGCAATTCCCGGTGGTTTATTGTAATATAATTAGCTATGTAATACGTTCCTATCAAAATGCACCGTTTCAAATCGCATTTGTCCTACAGTGAGTGATTTAGTCTTGATTCAAGTATGAAAAAAGGGGAGCTTTAAGGGGCTCCGCCATATTTTTCATCCCATGAGGAATTAAAAATGTCAAAAAGGTCACGGGGTGTGAACAAAAAGATCAGAAAAAAGAAAAGAATTTTGATTGTGGAAATCATTATTCTTGTGGTGGTATGTGTTCTGGCGTTCGGTTCACACTGGCTGAATTCAAAGCTCGGTCTGGTGAATTATAATCAGACAAATGAAGATAAACTGGTCACCGCGGATGAGGCGAACGGAGAGGAAACGGTCGATCTGACCGGAAAGGATCTGATCGCACTGGTCGGACTGGACCGGCGTGACGGAGAGGAACATAACAACAGCGATACGATGATGGTGTGTCTGATCGACCACGACGCGAAGACGATCAAACTTGCGTCCCTGTACCGCGACACGTATCTCAATATCGGAGATAACAAATATACAAAGGCGAACGCGGCGTACGCGTACGGCGGAGCGGAGCAGATGCTCACGATGATGAATCTGAACTTCGATCTGAACCTGGAGCAGTACGTGACGGTTCAGTTTCAGGCGGTTGCGGATACCGTCCAGATCCTCGGCGGCATCGATATCGAGCTCTCACGGGAGGAGATCGAACTGCTGAACGGACTGAACAATGAAACGTCCCGCGTCACCGGGTACGACTACAATCTGCTTCCGGTTCCGTCGGAGGAAGATCTGCCGTCCGGACAATATCAGATGACTCATCTCGACGGACCGCAGGCGCTCAGCTACGCGCGGATCCGGCACACCGCCGGAAACGATTTCCGCCGGACGGCGCGGCAGAGGGTCCTGATCCAGAAGATCCTCGATAAGATGAAGAGCGCAAGCGCGAGTCAGCTCGACGAGGTTCTGAACAAGGTTCTCCCGCAGGTGGAGACGAATATCAGCAAGACAAAAATTCTCTCGATGGTGAAGCCGCTGCTTTCCTATACCATTGAAGATTCGACCGGATTTCCGTTCGATCATTACGAGGATGACAACAGCCACACCGGCATCATGTGCGTTGTACCTGTGACGCTGGAATCGAATGCCGTGAAGCTGCATCAGTTCCTGTTTCCGGATCAGGAGTACGTTCCGTCCGGTACGGTGAAGGAATACAGTCAGACGATCATTGACAAGACAGGTCTGGATGAGAGCGACCGGCCGTCCACGTCGGAGACGGGAGAGCTTCCGTGGAACACAGAGAGTTCCGGATCTTCGGCGGAGAGTTCGTCGTCCGACAGCAGCGGGAGCGGTTCCGGCAATTGAATGAAGGGTGAAGAAGGAAGTATCCCGGAAGCGGGATGCTTCTTTTTTCGGGACACAGAATTGTCACAATGATCCGGTATAATTTATCCATTATCCTGCAGATATGACAGAAATGGATGCGGAAGTGCAGACGGACACTTCCGATGAGGTGGAACAGATGCTCGACGAAACGAACGGGAATCTTCATAATAATGCAGAGGAACCGGAAGAGAACGCAGCGGGGAAGGAGCCGGAATCCGGTGCGAAAGAGAAGGAGCCGGACCGCGGCATTACCTACAGCTGGGTGAATCCGAAAATCAGCAGACGGGAGGAGACGGAGCAGGATCAGAACTGGTCCGGACGGACTTTTGTTCACGAACCGACCGGAGAGCGCCGGGGAGACGGCACAGGCCGGGAACCCAGGGATGACGCATACGGAAACCGGACGGGCGGCGAGGAAGCCCGGAATACGGGATTCGGCAGCCCGGCTGCGGGGAATGGGAAGAAAAAGAAACGCAGCCGCTTTCTGTCGACCGCGGCCGGCAGGTGGGTGCTACTCGTTGTGATGGCGGTCGTTTTCGGGCTGATCGCCGGGATTGTGTCCTTCGGCGTGGAACGCCGGGCATCCGCAGACGGCGGCGCCGCCCGGAACGAGGGGTCGGGGCAGAACGGTCCGTCGGATTCTGTTCCGGAGAACGGCGCAGTTTCAGACAGCCGGACAGAGAGCAGCGTCGGGGGTGCCGCGGAGCAGAAAGGCAGCGCTGAGGGTGCCGCAGAGCAGAAAGGCACCGGGGAAGGAACCGCATTGACGGTGGCGGAGGTCGTCTCAAAGACGATGCCCTCCGTTGTGACGATCTCCACAATTTCCCTCCAGGAGATGAGAGATATCTTCGGCGGAACACAGGATTATCAGGTTCAGGGCGCCGGGAGCGGAGTGATTGTCGGGGAAAACGATACGGAGATGCTGATCGCGACGAACGCGCACGTCGTGCAGGGCGCGCAGCAGCTTTCGGTCGGATTTAACGATGAAACGGCTGTGAGCGGAACGATCAAGGGCCAGGACAGCCAGAACGATCTGGCGGTCGTCGCCGTGAAGCTCTCGGATATTTCGGAAGAAACGATGGGAAAGATCGCTGTGATTGAGCTGGGCGATTCCGATCAGCTGGCGCTGGGCGAGCAGGTCGTAGCGATGGGCAACGCGCTCGGCCTCGGTACGTCGGTCACAAGCGGCTACGTCAGCGCGCTGAACCGGACGGTCACCTTCAGCGAAGGCGTGCAGTCGGAGGGCCTGATTCAGACGGACGCCGCAATCAATTCCGGAAACAGCGGAGGAGCGCTCGTCAATATGAGCGGTCAGCTGATCGGAATTAACGAGGGGCGCGCTTCCTCTGACGGCCAGGTCAGCATCGATAACGTCGGTTATTCCATCCCGATCTCAAAGGCGAAGCCGGTCCTCGAATCGATGATGAATCTGAAGACGCGGGAGCGCAGCAGCGAGGCGGATCGGGGGTATCTGGGAATTACGTGCGCGAATATTAACTCCGAGGCGGCGAAGCAGTACAATATGCCGGTGGGCGTGTATGTGCGCAGCGTGGTAGCCGGCGCGGCCGCCGATCAGGCAGGCGTGCGGGCCGGCGACGTCATCACGGAGCTGGACGGACGAACCGTCGCGACGTATGAGGATCTGACTGGGGCACTGGCGTACTACAAGAGCGGCGAGACCGTCGAGATGACGATCAGCCGGTCCAGGAACGGAGCCTATAAAGAAAAGACGGTCCGCGTGACGCTCTCCTCAGGGGAAGCGGTCGGGCAGACGACGGAAAGATAATAAGCCGGCGGGAACGGAAGCGTTGAACCCGGCCGGAGCTGCAGGTACAAAAAGAGGGGGATAGAGATGGCACAGAATACAGCGAATTTTGTGGAGGCGAGAAACAGCCGGATTATCCGTACGAGTCTTCTCGGAATTCTGGCGAACGTCGCGCTCGCGGTGTTTAAGGCGATGGTCGGTTTTCTCACGAATTCCATCGCGATCGTGCTCGATGCGGTGAACAACCTGAGCGACGCGCTTTCCTCAGTGATCACGATCATCGGGACGAAGCTGGCGGAAAAGAAACCGGACAAAAAGCATCCGCTCGGTTATGGAAGAATCGAATATCTGACGGCGATGATCATTGCGGTTATCGTTCTGTACGCCGGCGTGATGTCGCTGGATGAGTCGGTGAAGAAGATTCTTCATCCGGAAAAGGCGGCTTACACAACGGTTTCACTGATCATCATCGTCGTGGCGATCGGTGTGAAAATCCTTCTGGGCCGCCATGTGAAAAAGGTGGGAACCGAGCTGAAATCCGGGTCGCTGATCAATTCCGGACAGGATGCGATGCTTGACGCGGTCATCTCCGCTTCCACGCTGGCGGCCGCGGTCATCTATATCGCGACCGGCGTCGGCATAGAAGCGTGGCTCGGCGCCGTGATTGCCTGTGTGATCATTAAGGCCGGCATCGATATGCTGCGGGACACGTTCAGCCAGATTCTCGGGGAACGCTCGGATCCGGAGCTGTCCCGGGCGATTAAGCGGACCATCAACAGTTATGACGGCGTGAACGGAACCTATGATCTGATCCTTCACAATTACGGGCCGGACACGCTTCTTGCCTCTGTGCACATCGAGATCCCGGATACGTGGACCGCGCACCAGATTGATGAGCTGACTCGTGCGATCCAGCGGAAGATTTATCAGGAGTACGGGGTGGTCATGACCGCGATCGGCATCTATTCCATGAACACGCACGATGATCAGGCGGCGGAGGTGGAGACGAACATCACCCGGATCGTCATGTCGCATGATTCGGTTCTGCAGATGCACGGGTTCTATTTTGATCAGGGCGACCGGAGGATTTCGTTCGACGTCGTGATCGACTTCGCCTGCGAGGATCGGAAAGGGGAGTATGACAAGATTGTGCAGGAGGTGCACGAGGCCTATCCGGATTATGAACTCGTGATCGCGATGGATGCGGACACAAGCGACTGATCCGGGACAGATAAGAAAGACAAATGGCACAGACCGGCACCGGAGAATTCCGGAGGATCTGTGCCATATTTTTTAGCGGTCAGATGATCAGGATGATCAGGGCGGCCAGCGCGCCGCAGACCGCAAGCTCCACTGCGCCGGTGGCCACGATGCGTCCGCGGTCGGTGCAGCACTGCGACGGGTGGTTCGGATTGATCCAGACCTGAGCTGGCCGGTTTTCCAGAAAGCGGCTCTCGATCTCGGAAACCCGGACCGGATCGATCGCTTCGGTGCGGATGGGCCTGTTTTCTTCATTCAGTGTGAACACCGGGTAGTTTCGCAGATACCGGCCGGCGGCGATAATGCCGTTCTTCACCATGTAGGTTTTATAATGGAGGAAAATTACGGTCCGCTGCTCGCGGAATCTTGCGGGAACGGTGATCATCGCGATCCCGCCGGTAAAATACATCGCCGCGATGATCGCCAGAAGGATCAGCCATCCGAAATAGACCCGGTTGTGTGTGACCGCCGACTGAATGATCGCGAACACCAGAGCCGGAGGAATCATGTAGAACAGCACTAATATGATTTTTTCTGGCAGTGCCAGCTCGTATTTTTCCATTTCGTTACCATCCGTTGATGTTTTTCTGATATATGTTCCTGATTATATCAGCCGGCCGCAGAAGCGTCAACCGGACCGGGGGGACCGAAAGGATACCCGGGATGGATGCCGGGGATGCCGGATGCGGTGCGGAACCGGTTGTGTGACCGTCCGCGGCCTGCTATAATCTCTGTAACCGGACGAAAAACGGAACGGAACGAAACGGAGATGCCTGCATGGCGGAACATGATGAGGGAAAAGAGAATTACGCGAAGAAGCTGGCCGGGAAAATTCTCGCCTATACACGGGATCAGCTGATCGTCAGCATGCCCTATTTCAACCGGGCGGTTCTGAAGATGCCGGTCGTTTATTACCGGAACGGATTTGAAAAAATGAAACGGCCGGAGGGATTCGGTACGAACGGCCGCCGGATCATCTGCGACGAAAACCAGGTGATTGCGTGCTTCCGGAAGGAGGAGGGGCTTCTTCCGCGGATTTATCTGCATATGGTGCTGCACTGCATTTTCCAGCATCCGTTTCATTACGACCGGCTGGACTCACGGTACTGGGATTTTGCGGCGGACATCGCGGTCGAAAACGTGATGATTGAGCTGAACTGGGATCTGCTCAGGACAGAAGGCGACCGGGAGCGCATCCGTCTCATTGAGGAGCTGAAGGCGCGTGTCGGGAAAATCACCGCGGAGAATTTATATCACTATTTTTATATGAACCCCAGGGAGACGGAGGCGCTGCTCGGGAGTGCGCCGCTGTTTCGCAGGGATGTGCACCGGTTCTGGGACCCGGAGGATTTCGTCAACCGGCCGGAGTCACTGCACAAGGACATCGGCCTTTTTGACAAGAACGGGGAGGAATGGGGCCGCGTTACGCGCGGGACGAAGATTCAGATGGATACCTACGAGAAGCATCAGGGGGACGTCCCGGATGTACTGGCGGACAACATCCTGAATGTCCGCCGGAGCCGGTACGATTACTCCACGTTTCTGCGCAGGTTTCTTTCGTGGAACGAGGAAGTCCATGTCAACCAGGACGAATTCGATTACATCTACTATCTGTATGGAATGCATCTGTACGGGAATATGCCTCTGATCGAGCCGCTCGAGTACCGCGACACGAACAAGATCCGTGACTTTGTGATTGCGATCGATACGTCCGGTTCGACGATGGGGCGGACGGTGCGGAGCTTTCTCGCCCACACCGCGGCGGTGCTGAACGAGTCGGGGGATTTTTTCTCGCACGCGAACGTCCATATTATCCAGTGCGACGCGAAAATTCAGAAAGATGACACGCTGGATTCGCCGGAGGAGTTTGAACGCTATCTGAAGAACGTGGAGCTTCGCGGCGGGGGCGGAACGGACTTCCGCCCGGTGTTCGATTACATCGAAGCGCTTCAGCAGAAGGGCGCGATGCACGAGCTGCGCGGTCTGCTGTACTTCACGGACGGCCTCGGCACATTTCCCGGAAGAATGCCGCCCTATAAAACAGCATTTGTATTTCTGAAGACGCATCAGCATATCAAAGACGTGCCTCCCTGGGCAATCCGGCTGGACGTGGCGGAGGAAGATCTGGCCTTGTCGGATACGGACCGGCTGGAGATCTCATAAACAAAGCGGCGCGATCCGGAGGATCGGAAGGGCGCCGGCTACAGAAAGGGTTTCGAATATGAACATCGCAGAAGCAAAGCAGCAGATCAGACAGGCGGTTTCCATCTATCTGGCGAAGGACGAGTACGGAAATTACCGCATTCCGACGGCGCAGCAGCGTCCGGTTTTTCTGCTCGGGGCGCCCGGGATCGGAAAGACCGCGATCATGGAGCAGATCGCCCGGGAGATGGATATCGCCCTCGTCTCGTATTCGATGACGCACCACACGCGTCAGAGCGCGCTGGGCCTTCCGTTTATCGTGAAGAAACGGTACGGGGGCGAGGAAGCGGATGTCTCCATGTACACGATGAGCGAGATCATCGCGACGGTCTACGATACGATGGAGCGAAGCGGGAAGAGCGAGGGAATCCTGTTTCTGGACGAGATTAACTGCGTATCCGAGACGCTCGGGCCGTCGATGCTTCAGTTTCTTCAGTACAAGACGTTCGGGAATCGGAGCGTACCGAAGGGATGGGTCATCGTGACGGCCGGCAATCCGCCGGAATTCAACCATTCCGCACGGGAATTCGACATCGCCACGCTGGACCGGCTGAAGGTCATGACGGTTGAGCCGGATTTTGAGACCTGGAAAACATACGCCGAGGCGGCGGGCATACACCGCTCCATCCTGACGTGGCTGGAGATCCGGAACGAGGATTTCTACCACATCGAGACCACGGTCGACGGAAAACAGTACGTGACCGCCCGCGGATGGGAGGATCTGTCGAAGGCGATCGCGCTGTATGAGGAGATGGGATTTCCGGTCGACGAGACGCTCGTGAGCCAGTATATCCGGGATCAGAGAATCTGCGAGGAATTTTCGACGTATTACGAGCTGTACAACAAGTACCGGACGGATTACGAAGTGGATGAGATTCTGCACGGCAGGGAGAGCGGGGATGTCCGGCGCCGTGCGGCCGGCGCCTCCTTTGATGAGCGGATCACGATTATGGGACTTCTGATGGAGGCGCTGCTCCCGGAGATCAACGAAGAGGTTGAGACGGAGGAGAGTCTGAAGAAACTCCACGGAAGCCTGGCGGCGGCGAAAGCCGCGCTGCTTGAGGATCCGTCGGATACGATGGAGCGGGAGCTTGAGCGGATCGCGCAGGAAAGCCGCGCGGAGATGAAGAAGGCCGAGGCGGCCAACGCGCTCACCGAGCAGCAGCTAAGAAGCTACGCCTATCCGATTTCCTTCGCGGCGGCCGCGCAGCAGAAGCTGCGTCTGGAGAAGCCGGCGGACAGGGAGGCGGCTTTCGCGCTTGTGAGCGCTGATTTTGCCGCGCGCGTGCAGAAGATGCAGGCCCGCCAGAGGGAGATCAGCTCCATGCTGGATCACCTGTTCCGGTTCGTTGAGGAAAATTTCGGAGCCGGAAATGAGATGCTGGTTCTTGTGACGAATCTGACCGTCGGGAAGCGGAGCGCGAAGTTTATCGCGGAGCACGGATGCGAGCCGTATTATAAGTACAATCATAAATTTATGCTGAACGAGCGGGGCGGCAGCCTGATGCGCGAGGCGGCTGCGTTCCAGACTTCATAAGGGCGGCAGAGAGGACAGTATGCAGTTTGATTATGAGACATACGGCGACGGCGTCCGCGTGACATTCTGCCACGGGGCGGGCCGCGTCGTGAAAATACCGGGGACGATCGGCGGCCTTCCGGTGCGTTCCGTCGGAACCCGCGCCTTTTACGGAGAAGGGATGGAGACGGAGCGCATCGAGGTGCCGCCGGAGGTCCGCCGGATCGAGCCCCACGCGTTTGAACTCTGCATCAGCCTTTCGGAGCTCATCCTTCCGGACGGCCTTCTGGAGATCGGGGAGGGGGCGTTTGTTGCGACCGCCCTTGCCTGTGTGAAAATCCCGTCGACGGTTGTGCGGATCGGGGGCGTGCGGGAGATTTCCTGCAGGCTTGAAATTGACCCGGCGAACCGTTTTTATCACAGCGACGGATACGGCCTGTTCCGGGAAAGTGAGCTCATCTCTGCGGAACCGGGCGATACGCGGAAATTCTACAGAATTCCGGACGGGACGGTATCGATCGCACCGGATGCGTTTGCCGGGCAGGAGGAGCTTGAGGAGGTTGTGGTCCCGGCTTCCCTTGTGAGGATCGAAGAGGGAACCTTTTCGAACGCGAAAAATCCCTTCTCAAAGAGCGGAGGGATCCGGACGATCCGGGTGGAGATGGGCAACCCGCGTTTCGCCGTCGAGGGACCGGCGCTGTACCGGAACGATCCGGAGGGGCTCACGCTGTTCCGTTATACGGGAACATGTGATACGTACCGGATCCGGGAGGGCGTAAGAAGGATTGCGGGGGAGGCTTTCCTGCGCGCGGAGATCCGCAGGGTGGAGCTGCCGGAGAGCGTAAAAGAAATCGGTGCGGATGCGTTTGCCGGCTGCACGCTGACCGAAGCAGAAGCCCCCGGTCTGATGATTCGTTTTCCCCGTACGGACACCTATCTCCTGAAAGGGCTGCTCAGGCAGTTCGGCGTGAACGGGAAGCTCTACGACTTTCATCTTTACGATCAGGATCTGCTCAGTCTTCACATCAACACCGACCGCGTCCGGATGATATGCGGCCGGCTGGAAAAGCCGGTCGATCTGCCGGAGGAGACGGCTGCCGCGTTCCGGAAAATGATATCGGAACGGATGACGGAAATCGTCTCGATGCTGGCGAAAGAGAATGATACGAAACTTCTGAAGGATCTGGAACTGATGGGAATGGTTACGGATGAGAATGCGGACGCCCTCATCGACGCAGCGTCGGAGGCCGCCGCGACTTCGGGGAAGGAAGTGCTGGCGGAGCTGATGGATTATAAGCATCGGGCGCTGGCGCCGCAGGCGTTTGACTTTTCCTTCTGAAACCGTAATGGTTCCTGCCGCGCGAAGCAAAACAGCCGGTTCGCGCGGCAGGAACCATTATGAGAAAAGACAGGGAGGATTTAAAATAAGTTATTTGCCGCTGGCGCCGTAGTTGGAGAGGACACGGGCCGACGGATCGTTGACGGCGCAGCCTTCCCACTCCTTGTTCGGCATCCAGAAATCAACAACCATCTGCGACTGTCCCGGATAGTATTTTTCGAAGAGCTCGCGGTACAGAAGCGATTCCTTCGTGAAGGGCGTCGCATGAGTATACTTTTTGCGGAGTGTTTCGTACTCCTCGTCGGTGTACAGGCTTTCCGCGTATTCCTGCAGATCATCGCGGAGCGAATGGCCGACGGCGTCTGAGAATGCCGCCTTCTCGCGCATCAGGATGTCGTACGGAATGACATCTTCTCCTTCAAAGGCGTGTCTGAGCAGATATTTTCCCTTCTTGTAGCGGTTCAGCTTTTTCTCCGGATCGATGTGCATGACGTAATCGACGAAATCAAGATCGCCGAAGGGCACGCGCGCCTCCAGGCTGTTTACGCTGATGCAGCGGTCCGCGCGGAGTACGTCGTACATATGAAGCTCGCGCACACGCTTTTCGGCTTCTTTCTGGAACGCGTCCGCGCCGGGAGCGAAGTCCGTGTATTTGTATCCGAACAGCTCGTCGGAAATTTCGCCGGTGAGAAGAACGCGGATGTCCGTGTTCTCATGGATGTATTTGCAGACCAGATACATACCGATCGACGCCCGGATGGTGGTGATGTCATACGTGGCGAGCAGTCTGACGACCGGCTCCAGCGCGGCGATGACGTCGTCCTTCGAGATGATGACCTCGGTGTGGTCGCTGTGAATGTAATCGGCGACCTCGCGCGCATACTTCAGGTCGATCGCGTCGATGTCCATGCCGATCGCGAATGTGCGGATCGGACGGTCGAGGTATCTGGCCGCGATGCCGCAGACAAGGGACGAATCCAGGCCGCCGGAGAGAAGAAATCCGATCGGCGCGTCGGAGTCGAGCCGCTTTTCCACGCCCTTTACGAGTTTGGTGCGGATGTTCTTCGCGATTGCGTCCATGCTGTCGTGGGAGTACTCGCGGACATCGGACAGATCGCGGTAGCAGACGAACTTTCCGTCCTTGTAGTAATGGCCGGGCGGGAAGGGGTAGATTTTATCCACCAGACGGACCAGGTTTTTCGGCTCGGAGGCGAACACAATCGTTCCCTCGCGGTCATATCCGTAGTAGAGCGGACGGATCCCGATCGGGTCGCGCGCGGCGATGTAGGAATCGGTTTTTGCGTCGTACAGAACGAGCGCGAACTCCGCGTCGAGCCAGCGGAACATGTCCGTCCCCTGACGCTCGTACATCGGGAGCAGGATCTCGCAGTCGCTGTCGCTCTCGAAGGTATAGCCTTCTTTTTCAAGCAGCTCTTTGATCGGGCGGAAACCGTAAATCTCGCCGTTGCAGACGACGGCGCTCCCGTCTTCACGGGTGAAGGGCTGCATTCCGGAGGCGGTCAGCCCCATGATTGCCAGCCGGTTGAAACCGAGAAAGCCATTCCCCGTATCGATGATTCTGCTGTCGTCCGGACCTCTCGAATCGGTCGCGGACAGCGCCTCTGCCACCGCTTCGATGGAAGCGGTCCTTCCGCAATATCCTAAAATTGAGCACATAACGGTTCCTCCTCAGTTCTCTGTTTTCTTATGTTCTTATATGGATCGGAAAAATAAAAAAGGCGCTTCGGTCAGATGACCAAAGCGCCCTTGCTTTTGACCTTAGTATACACGCAATCCGAATCTTGTCAATATTTTTTTTCGAAGTGCTATTTACAAGAAATCGGATTTGCTGTACTATTCTACATGGATTGAGCGCGGGAGCGCCTGATTTTATGGTTTTATCTATCTATGTGGAGTTTGACAATGGCGTCAATGTCTGGGGGGACATGCCGCCCTTTTTTGATTTCTGATAAGAGAAACCATCGATCAAACTGCAGCTGCAGTGACAATTTTTCGAACGGGAGAGAATATGCAGCAACTCGAGTATGAACAGCATGGCGTGAGAGAGGAGTGCGGTGTTTTCGGCGCATATGACAGAGACGGCGGGAATGTCGCACCCCTTATTTATTATGGACTCTGTTCCCTTCAGCACAGGGGGCAGGAATCGTGCGGCATCGCCGTATCCGACACGAATCAGCCGCCGAACAACAACCTGTTTCACAAGGATCTGGGACTGGTCAGCGAGGTGTTTAAAAAGAAGGATCTGGACCGCCTCTGCGGCAACATCGGAATCGGCCACTGCCGCTACTCGACGACCGGTGCTCCGAGCCGCGAGAATGCGCAGCCGCTCGTTCTGAACTATATTAAAGGAACGCTTGCGCTCGCCCACAACGGGAATCTGATCAACACGGCGGAGATCCGCCATGAGCTGGAATATTCCGGCGCGATTTTTCATACGACGACGGATTCCGAGCTGATCGCTTACCTGATCGCGAGGGAGCGCGTCCGCACACCGAGCATCGAGGCGGCGGTCAAGGCCGCGGCGAAGCGGCTCGAGGGAGGATTCGCGCTCGTAGTACGGAGCCCCAGAAAGCTGATCGCAGTCCGTGATCCGCTGGGGCTGAAGCCGCTCTGCGTAGGCATCCGGGACAATACGTACGTGGTCGCGTCAGAGAGCTGTGCGCTGCAGGCGGTCGGAGCAAAATTCCTCCGGGATGTGGAGCCGGGAGAGATTCTCACGATCACGCGGGACGAGGTCCTTTCCGACAAGGAGCTCGCTCAGGAGCATCATGCGCGGTGTGTGTTCGAGTATATTTATTTCGCGCGGCTCGACAGCACGATCGACGGCGTGTCGGTCTATGATGCGAGAATCCGCGCCGGGAAAATTCTGGCGAAAACCCGCCCGGTCGAGGCGGATATCGTCGCTGGCGTGCCGGACTCCGGCCTTGCCGCGGCGAGAGGATACGCGCTGGGCGCACACATTCCGTTTGAAATCATCTTCTACAAGAACAGCTACATCGGACGGACATTCATCAAGCCGACGCAGGAAGAGCGCGAGACCAGCGTGAAGCTGAAGCTGTCCGTTCTTGCGCCGGCGGTCCGGGGAAAACGGATCGTGCTTGTGGACGATTCCATCGTCCGCGGCACGACGATGGCAAACCTGATCACGATGCTGAAGCAGGCCGGCGCGAAGGAGGTACACGTGCGGATCAGCGCGCCGCCGTTTTTGCATCCCTGTTATTACGGCACGGACGTCCCGTCCAATCAGCAGCTGATCGCTTCCTCCCATTCAGAGGAGGAGATCCGGAAGATCATCGGGGCGGATTCGCTCGCCTACATGAGAATTGAGGATCTTCCGGAGATGTCCGGGCATTCCGACATCTGTGCCGCATGCTTTGACGCGAATTATCCGACGAGACTTCCGGTTGAAGATCACATGAGAGGAGTAAAAGAATGACCAAATATGTATTTGTGACGGGCGGAGTTGTTTCCGGGCTCGGAAAGGGAATCACCGCGGCGTCTCTCGGCCGTCTGCTGAAGGCGCGGGGATACCGGGTGACCATGCAGAAATTTGACCCGTACATCAACGTGGATCCGGGGACCATGAATCCGATCCAGCACGGAGAGGTGTTTGTCACGGACGACGGCACGGAGACCGATCTGGATCTCGGTCATTACGAGCGCTTCATCGATGAGAATCTCGATCATAAATCAAATGTGACATCCGGAAAAATTTACTGGTCGGTGCTGAACAAGGAACGCCACGGCGATTACGGCGGCGGTACGGTTCAGGTCATCCCGCACATCACCAATGAGATTAAGTCGCGGTTTTTCCGTCCCTCGAATCCGGAGGAAGAGCGCATCGCGATCATCGAGGTCGGCGGCACGGTCGGCGACATCGAGAGCCAGCCGTTCCTCGAGGCGATCCGTCAGTTTCAGTGGGAGCTGGGGCGCGAGAATGTGATCCTGATTCACGTCACGCTGCTCCCGTATCTGCATGTGTCGGGCGAGCTCAAGACGAAGCCGACGCAGACGAGCGTCAAGGCGCTGCAGGGACTCGGGATTCAGCCGGATATTCTGGTCTGCCGGTCCGAGGAGCCGATGTCCGACGACGTCCGCGACAAAATCGCACTGTTCTGCAACGTGCCGTCGCGCCACGTTCTTCAGAACCTGAATGTGAAATATCTGTACGAGTGCCCTCTGGCGATGGAGAAGGAGCATCTCGCGCAGGCGGTCTGCGAGTGCCTGAACATCGACTGCCCGGAGCCGGATCTGGCGAACTGGACCTCGATGGTCGACGCGATGTATTCTTCCCGGGGCGACGTCGAGATCGCGATCGTAGGAAAATATACCCAGCTTCATGACGCGTATCTTTCGGTCGTCGAAGCGCTGAAGCACGGAGGAATTGCGCACCGGGTCAATGTGAAAATCCGCTGGGTCGATTCAGAGGATCTTGAGAAGAAACGCGGGGCCGGAAGAAGTTCGGAACAGCTGGCGGCGGAGTACCTGGGTGGTGTTGACGGCATCCTGATTCCGGGCGGATTCGGAGAGCGCGGTACCGAAGGGATGATCGCGGCGGCCCGCTACGCGAGGGAGGAGCAAATCCCGTTCCTCGGCATCTGCCTCGGCATGCAGATGGCGATCATCGAATTCGCGCGGGACGTGCTCGGCTACCGCGACGCCAACAGCGCGGAGTTCTCGGCGGACACGCTTCACCCGGTGATTCATCTGATGCCGGAGCAGGAGGACGTCGAGGATCTCGGAGGAACGATGCGTCTGGGCGCGTACCCGTGCATCCTGAATGAACAGTCAAAATCCTATCAGCTGTACGGACAGAAGGAGATCTCGGAGCGCCACAGACACCGCTATGAGGTCAACAATGATTATCGGGAGGCGTTTGAGAACAACGGCATGATGATCGCCGGAACCTCTCCGGACAAGAGAATTGTGGAGATGGTCGAGATCAGGGAGCATCCGTATTTTGTCGGTACGCAGGGTCATCCGGAGTTTAAATCCAGACCGAACCGTCCGCATCCGCTGTTCGCCGGTCTGATCGGCGCGGCGAAGGAGCGGAAGGCGTAAAGAACACGCCTTCTGCTTTTCGAACATGAACAGGATAACAACAGGAGGATCAAAATGGCGAAATATACGGCGCAGGAAATTATCAGTCTGATCGATGAGGAGGACGTGAAATTTATCCGTCTTCAGTTTGTCGATTTTTTCGGAGAACTGAAAAACATCGCGATCACCGCGGGTCAGATCGGCAAGGCGCTCGCCGGAAAGTGCCGCGTCGACGGTTTCCACATCCGCGGGATGAACTCCCTCGGGTATAACACGTTTTACCTTCAGCCGGATTTCGACACGTTCGCGATTCTGCCGTGGAGACCCCAGCACGGCAAGGTCGCCCGCTTTCTGTGCCGTCTGAACGATGAGAACGGCAATCCGATTCCGGAAGGGTCTCGGTCCATCCTCGTGGACGTGATGCGCAGGGCGGCCGGGGAAGGATACAGCTTTGATCTGAAGCCGAACTGTGAATTTTTCCTGTTTCTGAACGATGAGAACGGCAGGCCGACGACGCTAACCGGAGAGCGGGCCGGATATCTGGACATCGCTCCTCTGGACAAGGGCGAGAACGCCCGCCGCGACGTGATTCTGACGCTGGAGGAGATGGGGTTCGAGATCGAGTCCTCGAACCATGAGACGGCGCCGGGCCAGCACGCGGTCGTCTTCCGCCAGAGCGAGGGCATCCGCGTCGCGGACCAGATTGAGACATTCCGCGCGACGATCCGCACCGTGGCGGAGCGCCACGGCCTGCACGCGACCTTCATGCCGAAGCCGCGGACGGATCTGATGGGATCGGCTATGGCGTTTACCATCTCCATGCAGAAGGACGGAAAGGATCTTTTCTCAGGCGGCGGAAGCCGCTGGTACAGCGACGAGGCGCTTTCCTTTGTGACCGGAATCATGGATCACCAGAACGGAATCGCCGCGTTCTCCAATCCGATCATCAACTCCTACAAGAGACTGAAGGCGCGCTTCTTCGCGCCGACGGAGCTCTTCTGGTCCACGACGGATTACTACGCGCCGCTCCGCATCGTGAAAAATGATAACGGCGGCGTGAGCGTCGAGTGGAAGCTTCCGGACGGGGCGGCGAACCCGTACCTTACGATCGCGATGGCGATCGCGGCCGGTGTTGACGGGATCCGGCGCGGCGCGAAGCCGGTTCCGGAGGATGAAAAGATCGGCAGTCTTCCCGCCACCCTGCGCGAATCCGTGAGCGCCTTCGAGGAGGACGAATTTCTCCGGAGCGTCTGCGGCGAGCGCTACGCGGACATGTACGTCAGAGAAAAAATGACCGAGTGGGAGCGCTACTCAAAGGAGGTCACGGACTGGGAGATCCGGGAGTATCTGCAGGAAATCTGACGGCCGGCACAGCGAGCAGGAGAATTGACTTATGAGCATAATAATCATTGCCTTTCCTGCCGGCAAGCAAAAAACCGCGTCACGGATCAGAGAACTTCTGAACCGCTACGGGTACGGCGACGTGATGCTGATCACCACAGGTTCGGAAGTCCTGCAGGAGACCGGAAGAAGAGACGGGGGCATCGTGATCAGCCCGACGGCGCTGACCGATATGCATTACACGGAGCTCCTGGATTATCTGCCGGAAAACTTTGATATGCTTTTGCTCGATTCCGGCGCCAATATCAGCACCGGGCGCGAGGACGGCGTGATCGCGGTGACCATGCCCGTGAAGGCGCATGATTTCATCGAAACCGTGAACATGATGATGGACGCGGCGGAGCGGCGGCTTTCGAGAGCGGGAAAAAAGGCGAAGCGCGCCAGGAGCGAGCGCGATGAAAACTACATCAACAACGCCAAGGCGGTGCTGATCGAGCGGAACCACATGACCGAAGAAGAGGCGTACCGCTATCTGCAGAAAACCAGCATGGACACGGGCAGGAGCATGGTGGAGACGGCACAGATGATTCTGACGATGGCCATCATGTAGGAATACGCTTCTTCGTTTCGGCGTGCGTTCACTCGTCCGGGGAAGCGTTCATTCTGAGGTACGCGATCCCCGCCGCGATCTGCGCGATCGAAGCGGCGGATGCCGCGATGCAGCCGACCGCCGGACCGGCGTGGGACTGTTCCGTGCTTCCAAGGACGACGATGCCAGTCTGAAGAAGATCACGGATTTCCTGAAACTGATTGATCATCGCCATCAGGACGAAGAAGTAAACCACCGCCAGAGGCAGGACGACCCGGAACGGGTCGGTTCCCCGGCTGCGGAAGAACGGCAGGACGATCATCGCGACGGGCAGAATCAGCAGAAACGAGAACGCGGAGTGACCGGTGAAGATGGAATCCGCCGTCCCCGGGAAAACAACGCGGAAAAAGGAGAGCGTACGGTCGTAGTTCGGCATATGGTAGGCGTACGCCGGAAGGAAAAAGCAGACCGCCAGAAAGGCGGAGATTACAGCGGATATCGTTTTCAGGGCAGCCGGAGTCATCCGGCGCTTCTTTTTATTCCACATCATGGATCTCCTTTCGTGTGCATTCATTTTAGCATAAAACGCGCCTTCGGGCGATTCATATTAAAATGGTATTTCTAAATAGCTGGAAATTAATTCTTGACATATATAGTGCGCGGTGATACCATTTTTTCGATAAGAGAACAAGGAGCGGACAAGGGTGTCTTTTTTGTAAGCGAGCGGGCTTACTGCACCTTTGCCCGCTTTTTTTATCGAAAGAATCCGAACATCCGCCAAAGAGGAGGACTGAAAAATGATGAAAGTGCCGCAATCCGTCAACATAGAAAAAATGGATCATGACGCCTGCGGAATCGGTATGATTGTCAATATCGACGGGCACGCGGGCCACGAGACGCTGGGCGACGCACTCCATATCGTTGAGAAGCTGGAGCACCGCGCCGGGAAGGACGCCACCGGAAAGGTCGGAGACGGCGTCGGCATTCTGACGCAGATTTCCCATAAATTTTTCAAGAAGGCAGCCGCGGCCGAAGGAATTACGATCGCGGACGCGCGGGACTACGGAATCGGCATGTTCTTTCTGCCGCAGGAAACGCTTCCGCGCACACTGGCGAAAAGAATGTTCGAGGTCATTATCAGGAAAAACGGCCTGAATTTCCTCGGATGGAGAAAAGTGCCGATCCATCCGGAAATTCTGGGACAGGTGGCGAGGGACTGCATGCCGGAAATTGAGCAGGCCTTCATCGAGAGGCCGAAGGACTGCGCGAGAGGCATCGATTTCGACCGCCGTCTGTACGTCGCGCGGCGCGAGTTTGAGAAGAGTTCGGAGGACACGTATATCTGCTCGCTCTCCTCGAGAACCATCGTCTATAAGGGAATGTTTCTGGTGAGACAGCTGCGCGGCTTCTACGAAGATCTGCAGGACCCGGATTATGAGACCGCGATCGCGCTGGTGCACTCGAGATTTTCGACGAACACGACGCCGAGCTGGCGCCGAGCGCACCCGTACCGGATGATCGCCCACAACGGCGAGATCAATACGATCCGCGGCAACAGCGACCGTATGCTGGCCCGGGAGGAGACGATGACATCCCCGATCATGGAGGATGACATGGACAAGATTCTCCCGGTCATCGAGGAGGCCGGATCGGATTCCGCGATGCTCGATAATACGCTGGAATTTCTTTATATGAACGGAACCGATCTTCCTCTCGCGATGATGGTCACGATTCCGGAGCCCTGGAAGCACAATACGTTTATGGACCGTGAGCGCCAGGATTTCTACCATTACTATGCGACGATGATGGAGCCGTGGGACGGCCCGGCGGCGATCCTGTTCACGGACGGCGATATCGCAGGGGCGACCCTCGACCGGAACGGACTGCGCCCGTCGCGCTATTACATCACGGATGACAACCGCCTGATCCTCTCGTCGGAGGTCGGCGTGCTGGATATCGAGCCGGAGCACATTGTGGAGAAATCGAGGCTGCAGCCGGGACGCATGCTGCTGGTTGATACGAAGCAGAAACGGATCATCTCCGACCGGGAGTGCAAGGAATATTACGCGACGCGCGAGCCGTACGGAGAGTGGCTGGACCGCAATCTGCTTCATCTGGACGCGCTTGAGATTCCGAACAAAAAAATCAGCACTCACACGCAGGAGATGCGCGACAAGCTGTACAAGGTATTCGGTTACACAAATGAGGATGTGAAGGACAACATTCTTCCGATGGCGACCAATGCGGTTGAGCCGACTGCGTCGATGGGACACGATATCCCGCTGGCGGTTCTGTCGGAGAAGCACCAGCCGATTTTTCACTATTTCAAGCAGCTGTTCGCCCAGGTCACGAACCCGCCGATCGATTCGCTCCGCGAGCAGGTCGTCACGGACACGACCGTTTACATCGGGTCCGACGGAAATCTTCTGAAGGATAAGAGCGACAACTGCACGGTTCTCGAGGTCAATCAGCCGATCCTGACGGGGGTCGATCTTCTGAAGATCAAATCCCTTGATCAGCCGGGATTCCGCTCGGCAGTGATTTCGCTGCTCTACTACAAGAACACATCCCTGGAGAAGGCGCTGGAACAGCTCTCGATCAGTGTGGACCGCGCCTACGCGAAGGGATATAACATCATCATCCTGTCGGACCGCGGCGTCGATGAAAATCATATGCCGATCCCGTCGCTTCTCGCCGTGTCGTCGGTCGAGCAGCACCTTGTCCGCACGAAAAAGCGGACGCAGGTCTCGCTCATCCTTGAGAGCGGGGAGCCCCGCGACGTGCATCAGTGCGCGACGATTCTCGGGTTCGGCGCCCGCGCGATCAATCCGTATCTCGCCCACGAATGCATCGCGGAACTGATTGACCGGGGCATTCTCGACAAGGATTACCACACGGCGATCGAGGATTACAACAACGCGCTGCTGGGCGGAATCGTCAAAACGGCGGCGAAGATGGGAATCTCCACCCTTCAGTCGTACCAGTCCGCGCGAATTTTCGAGGCGGTGGGTCTGTCGAAGGAAGTGATCGACCGGTACTTCACCGGGACGGTCAGCCGCGTCGGAGGCATCGGTCTCGACGAGATCGCGGAGGGGGTCACCTTCCGCCACAACCACGCCTTTGATCCCCTGGGACTGGGTGTCGATACGACACTGGACTCCATCGGCAATCACAAGCTGCTCTCCGGAAAGGACAAGGAGGATCATCTCTACAATCCGATGACGATCGTCACGCTTCAGCAGGCGGTCCGCGAGGGCGATTATGAGAAGTTCAAGCTTTATACATCCATGGTCGACAACGACCTTCCGCACACGCTGCGCGGCCTGATGAAATTTGTTCCGCAGCAGGATCCGGTTCCGCTTGACGAGGTCGAGCCGGCGTCCGAGATCGTAAAGCGGTTCAAGACCGGCGCCATGTCGTTCGGATCGATCAGTCCGGAGGCGCACGAGACGATGGCGGTAGCCATGAATACCCTCGGCGGAAAATCAAACACCGGGGAGGGCGGAGAGGATCCGTCCCGGTTCGGAACGATCCGGAACAGCGCCATCAAGCAGGTGGCGTCGGGACGATTCGGCGTGACGAGCGCGTACCTGAACAGCGCGAAGGAAATTCAGATTAAAATGGCGCAGGGCGCGAAGCCCGGAGAGGGCGGACACCTGCCGGGGATGAAGGTCTATCCGTGGGTCGCGAAGACCCGTCACTCCACACCGGGAGTGTCCCTGATCTCACCGCCGCCGCACCACGACATCTATTCGATCGAGGATCTGGCGCAGTTGATCTACGATCTGCAGAACGCGAACCGCGACGCGAGAATTAACGTCAAACTCGTATCGGAGGCGGGCGTCGGCACCATCGCCTCCGGCGTCGCGAAAGCGGGCGCCCAGGTCATTCTGATTTCGGGGTACGACGGAGGAACGGGCGCGGCCCCGCTCTCCTCGATCCACAACGCGGGGCTTCCCTGGGAGCTCGGTCTCTCCGAGACGCACCAGACCCTGATCGAGAACAACCTGAGGAGCCGCGTCGTTCTCGAGACGGACGGCAAGCTGATGAGCGGCCGCGACGTGGCGATTGCGGCGCTGCTCGGCGCGGAGGAATTCGGCTTCGCGACGGCTCCTCTGGTGAGCATGGGCTGCATGATGATGCGCGTCTGCTCGAAGGATACGTGTCCGGTGGGCATCGCGACGCAGAATGAGACGCTGAGAAAGCGCTTCCGCGGCAAACCGGAGCATGTAATGAATTTCATGCTGTTTATCGCGGAGGAACTCCGCGAGATCATGGCGCAGCTCGGATTCCGCACGGTCGATGAGATGGTCGGCAGATGCGACTGCCTCGCTCCGAAGGATCAGCAGATCACAAAACGCGCGTCGATGGTTGACCTCTCGGTCATTCTGAATCAGAAATACGCGCACGCGCAGGAGCGCCATTTCATGCCGGAGAAGCAGTATGACTTCCATCTGGAAAAGACCGTCGACGAGTCGGTCATTCTTCCGGCGCTGGAGCCCGCGATGCAGAAGATCGCGGCAAGTCCGGTGATCAGCATGGACGGGACGAAAGAGAAAATTTCGATCCGGGTTCGGGGAACGGACCGGGCGGTCGGTACGATCACCGGTTCTGAAATCACAAAGCGGTTCGGCAGCAGCCTGCCGGAGGACACATTCGTGGTCGCCTGCGAGGGCAGCGGGGGACAGTCCTTCGGGGCATTCGCGCCGAAGGGGCTGACGCTGAAGCTGAAAGGAGATGCGAACGACGGGTTCGGGAAGGGCCTGTCCGGAGGAAAGCTCGTTCTGACTCCGCCGGAGGGGACGACATTCCGGCCGGAGGAGAATATCATCGTCGGCAACGTCGCGCTCTACGGCGCGACCTCGGGAAAAGCCTACTTTACAGGCGTCGCGGGCGAGCGGTTCTGCGTCCGGAATTCCGGCGCGACGGCGGTCGTCGAGGGCTGCGGCGATCACGGGCTTGAGTATATGACCGGCGGACGCGCGGTGATCCTCGGAAACACAGGAAAGAACTTCGCGGCCGGTATGAGCGGCGGCATCGCCTATGTGCTCGACGAAAAGCACGACCTTTACCGCAAGCTGAACAAGCAGATGGTTTCTCTGGAGGAGGTCACCGAGAAATATGACATCGCCGAGCTGAAGGATATCCTGACCGACTATGTGAAAGAGACGGATTCGGCGCTGGGCCGGAAGATTCTCGATCATTTTGACGAGTACCTGCCTTCCTTTAAGAAAATCGTGCCGCATGATTATCAAAAGATGCTGAAGGCCATCAGCAAATTTGAGGAGCAGGGCATTCCGTACGAAAAAGCCGAACTGGAAGCGTTTAATCTTGTGACTGCAGCCGGCTGAAAGGGACGGCTTCCGCCGCAGATCAGAAACAGAAGTCGTTCCGGCAGAGCCGGAATTCACATAAGAAATACGAGGATGGAAAAATGGGAAAGACGACAGGCTTTTTGGAATATCAGAGAAAGGAAAATCCCTGGCTTCCGCCGGAAGAGCGGATTAAAAACTTTAAAGAGTTCAAGATTCCGCAGAACCCGGAGGAGCGGGAGTGCCAGAGCGCGCGCTGCATGAACTGCGGCGTTCCTCTCTGTCAGTCGGCGATCCGGCTTTCGGGCATGGTCACGGGATGTCCGCTCCACAACCTGATTCCGGAGTGGAATGACGAGGTGTACCACGGCCATTTCGAGTATGCGCTCTCGCGGCTGCTGAAGACGAGCAATTTCCCGGAGTTTACCGGGCGGGTGTGCCCGGCCCTCTGCGAGAAGGCGTGCATATGCGGCATGAACGGCGATCCGGTTACGGTCCATGACAATGAGCTGTTTATCATCGAGAACGCCTTCGCGAAGGGGTACATGAAGCCGCGGATCCCGGAGATCCGGAGCGGGAAAAAGGTGGCGGTCGTCGGCAGCGGCCCGTCCGGGCTCGCGGTCGCGGACCAGCTCAATCACAGGGGGCATCTCGTCACCGTCTTTGAGCGCGACGATCAGATCGGCGGTCTTTTGATGTACGGCATACCGAACATGAAACTGGACAAGAAGGTTGTGCTGCGCAGGCGGAAACTGATGGAAGCGGAGGGAGTAATTTTCCGCACCGGAGTGGACGTGGGCGTCGACGTCACAGCGGAGGAGCTGAAGAAGGAGTACGACGCGGTCGTCCTCTGCTGCGGGGCGAAGAAGCCGAGACCCCTTTCGGTCGACGGGTTTGATACGGTGAAGGGAGCGGTTTACGCGGTCGATTTTCTGAAATCCGCGACGAAGCACGTTCTTACCGGCGAGACCGCCGGATGGATCAGTGCGGCGGGCAAGAATGTGGTCATCGTCGGCGGCGGCGACACAGGGAATGACTGCGTGGGCACCTGTATCCGGCAGGGATGCAGGAGCGTGCGTCAGCTGGAGATGATGCCGGAGCCTCCGGAGAAACGCCTCGCGTCCAATCCGTGGCCGGAGTGGCCGAAGGTTTTGAAGACGGACTACGGCCAGCAGGAAGCGATCGCGGTGTTCGGCGGGGATCCGCGCACCTATGAGACGACGGTCAGGGAGATTCACACGACGAAGACCGGGCGGATCCGCCGTGTCACGACGGTTCAGGTGAAGTTCGAGAACGGCAGGATGACGGAGGTTCCGGGGACGGAGCAGACGGTTCGCTGCGAGCTGCTTCTGATCGCTGCGGGATTCATCGGCTGTCAGGATTATATCGCGGATGCGTTCGGGGTCCCGCGCGGGCCGCGCGGAACGGTTCAGACGGAAGCGGACCATTATCAGACCGGTCAGGACGGGGTGTTCACAGCCGGAGATATGCACAGAGGCCAGTCCCTCGTCGTCTGGGCGATCACAGAAGGCCGCGAATGCGCAAAAGAGGTGGATTATTACCTGATGGGATATTCGAACATGTAACCCTGCGCGTATACCTGGAGAATCTGCCCGGGAGGACTTGTCAAAAATTGAATGAACCGATACAATGGAATTAAATTTAAGCGACGCCGCGTTTGAGTTGTCAGCTGCGGTACAGGGAGGTTTATTCAATGAAAACGTTTAGTTATGTAATTACAGATAATGAAGGCATTCACGCAAGACCCGCCGGTGAGCTGGTAAAGCTCTGCAAGCAGTTCCAGAGCAACATCACCATCTCCAAGGGAGAGAAGTCCGGGAAAGCGACAAAGATTCTCGCGGTCATGTCTCTTGGCGCGACGAAGGGAAGCACGGTGGACTTCAAGTTTGAGGGGCCGGATGAGGACGCTGCGTGCGAGGCGGTTTCGAAATTCATGCAGGAAAATCTGTAATCGGTCATCAGAAAAGGTAATTTTGTCAGGAGGGCACGGGAGAAGTGTTCTCCTGATTTTTTTCGGAAAAAGGAATTGCGGAGCGGGATTTCTTCGCGTTATAATGGTACAGCTGAGTTTGTAATGCATGTCTGATACAGGCAGTTCGCCGACGTTTCCGGCAGTAAAGGAGGTGGTTTTATGAAGAAGCAGTATTTGTTGTCGAATGACGATGACATTCACCCGCGAAGTACGCACCATAAAACCACATACGGAGGAGAATTGCTATGTCCATTGAACAGAAGGATCTGCAGGAGCTTCTGATCAAGCTCATGCGGACGAGGCAGTATGCAAAGCTTCGCGCGGTTGCGGATAAAATCAACCCGGCCGACATCGCCGCCCTTATGGATTCCATGGAGGACGAGGATTCGCTGAAGCTGTTCCGTCTGCTTCCGAAAGATAAGGCGGCGGATATTTTCCCGCTTCTTCAGGATGAGGATCAGCAGTACATCATCATGTCTCTTTCCACGAAAGAGGCGTCGATCGTGATCGATAATCTGATGGCCGACGACGCGGCGGATCTTCTCGAGGAGATGCCCGCGAATGTTGTGACAAAGCTTCTTGCCAACACCAGTCCCGAGACAAGAAAAGACGTAAACCAGCTTCTTCGGTACCCGGAGGATTCCGCCGGTTCTGTGATGACCGTCGAGTACGTGGGGCTCCGCGCCTCGATGACCGTGACGCAGGCGATCGAACGGATCCGCAGAATCGGTCTCGATTCGGAGACGGTCGATGTCTGCTATGTCATCGATGAGAAAAGGAAGCTGCTGGGGACGGTCGCGCTGCGGTATCTCCTGATCAAACCGGAGAACGCCCTGATCGGCGACATCATGAACGAAAACGTCATCAGCATCAACACGAAGACGGACCAGGAGCAGGCTGCCCGGATGTTCCAGAAGTACGATTTTACGGCGATGCCCGTCGTCGATGACGAGAACCGCCTTGTGGGAATCATTACCATCGATGATATTGTTGATATCATGCAGGAGGAGGCGACCGAGGATATCGAGAAGATGGCCGCCATCATCCCGACGGAAAAGCCGTACATGAAAACGGGAATCTTCGAGACGTACAGGAAGCGGATTCCCTGGCTGCTGTTTCTGATGATTTCCGCGACGTTTACCGGGTCGATCATCACGCATTTCGAGGACGCGCTGTCGCAGTACGTCGTGCTGACGGCGTATATCCCGATGCTGATGGATACGGGCGGAAACGCCGGATCGCAGGCCAGCGTCTCGGTCATCCGCGGACTGTCTCTGCATGAAATCCGGTTCAATCAGCTGGTTCTGGTGATCTGGAAGGAGATCCGCGTCGCCGTGTTCTGCGGAGTCACGCTGGCGGGCGCGAACTTCCTGAAGCTGCTGTTTTTCGACCGGATTCCGGTCGCTGTCGCGGCGGTCGTCTGCATGACTCTTGTCTGCATCGTCATCTTCGCGAAGACGATCGGCTGCGTTCTGCCGATGATCGCGGACAAGATCGGCTTTGACCCGGCGGTCATGGCCAGCCCGCTGATTACGACGATCGTCGACGCGGTGTCGCTGCTTCTGTATTTTTCATTCGCGACGCATATGCTGAACATCGCGGTCTGAGGGCGGGGTTACGGTTCGGCGCTTTGGCCGCCGGCGCCTTTGCGGACCGCATTGTCGCCGAATTTATTCCGGATCAGATCCTGCATGGCGAGGAGCCGTTTCTGCTTTTCTGCGGAGGCGGCTCTCTTTTTTTCTTCCGCCCGCTCTTCGTCGATCGAACGCATCGCTTCGGTCATGCTGATCTGCCGGAATTCTCCCCGGTCGAGAGCCGACGCGCCGACGCCGATCAGCCGGATGGCGTTTCCCCCGGCGAACAGTCCGGCGGATTCTTCTGTGCCAAGAAGCAGCTCCGAGAGAAGCGCCCAGGCGACGCTGCGGATCTGTCCCGGATCGTTTGTGGGGGCGGAAAGATGCCTCTGACGGGATCGTCTCCGGAAGGAATCCGTCTTGACGCTGACCGTGATCACGGATGCGGAGTAACCGTCGCGCCGCAGACGCTCCGCGACCTTATCTGAGAGACCGTCCGCCACAGGATGTGCGTCGCGGGCAAAATTTCCCGCCGTGATGTCGCGCGGCGTTGTCGTCTCGTTGGAGTAACTCTTCGCTTCACGCTGTTCGGCTTCGACGCGGTCGCTCCCGCGGCCGTTGGCGCTCTCAAGGATATAGAGACTGCCCTTTTCTCCCAGAAGAGAGCGCAGAACGGCAGGGTCGGCCTTTGCGGCCTCCCCGATCGTCCGGATCCCGATCTGATTCAGCCGCGCGGCTGTGGCGCCTCCGCACCCGTACAGCTTTCGGACGGGAAGCGGCCACATTTTTTCCGGGACCTCGGAGGGAAACAGGGTGTGGACGCGGTCGGGCTTTGTAAAATCGCTCGCCATCTTTGCCAGAAGCTTGTTTGTGGAGATGCCGATGTTGACGGTGAAGCCGAGGCGCGTCCGGATGTCTCGCCGAATCGCGTGGGCGAGGGAGAGAGCGCCGCCGGTGTCCCCTGCCGTTTCGGTCACATCGAGCCAGGCCTCGTCGATCGAGATTTGCTGGAGCTGATCCGAATATTCCCGAAGCAGCGCGATAAAGGCGCGGGAATACCTGCGGTAGGCGGCAAAATCCGAGCGGACGAGGACGAGCTCCGGACATTTCCGGAGCGCTTTGACGACCGGCTCTCCGGTGGTGACGCCGAATTTCTTCGCGGGGATGGACTTCGCGGTGATGACGCCGCGGCGCTGTTCCACGTCGCCTCCGACGGCGGAAGGGATCGTCCTCAGGTCGACGGAGGTGGGATCTTTTTTCAGCTGTTCGAGGGCGGACCAGGACAGAAACGCGCTGTTGACGTCGATGTGAAAAATGATTCGGGATGTGCCGCTCAATCGGATCACCTCCGGAAGATACGAAATTTCGGCAGTTTCGGTAAGACAAGTATAGGGTTTTCCAGAAGGATCGTCAAACTTTTCGCGGCCGGATCTGTTATAATAAACAGATATGTAACAGGAGCGGAGGGATGGATCCTATGGAGATTGAAAGAAAATGGGCGGTGAGCGGATGGCCGGAGGCGGATCTGCCGCTGGCGTTTGAATACCGCATGGAGCAGGGCTATGTGAGTGTCGATCCGACGGTGAGAATCCGGAAGGAGGAGCGGGTCGGAGGCGCGACGGATTACGTCCTCTGTCTGAAGTCGCACGGGCGTCTCGCGCGAAAAGAGATTGAGCTGTCGATTCCGGAGGAGAAGTTCAATGAGATCCGGGAGCTGATCGGAATTCCCCTGATCCGGAAGGTCAGGAGGAGTTACCGGCTGTCCGACGGCCGCCTGCTGGAGGTCAACCACGTGGATGAGGGACTCAGGACGGAGTTCTGGTACGCGGAGGTTGAGTACGGGAGCGTCGAGGAGGCGGAAAACTGGAATCCGGAGGACGTCGGCCTCGGGGAGTATCTTGTGAAGGACGAGACATACGAACCGGATTCCACGATGGGGGCCTTCTGGGTTCAGACGAGGCTGAACGGGGCTGCCGGTTCCTCACCCGACTGAATTACAGGCTGTTTGTATCGATCCGGAACCATGGTGAATCGGCCCGGAACAAATTATGTCAGAGTGGTCCGGCGAAGCCGGCCATTTCATATTCAGAGCTCAGATGTTTGACGGCAGTTTCAGTTCGAAAGGGATCCCGCGCTGCAAAATGATTTGTGTGTAAAACTGCGTGATCGCCATGGAAGGCGTCTCGCCGAGCTGACTCAGAATGTTTTCTGCCCTCTCGCGCAGCTCGCTGTCAACTGCCGCTTCGATTAAAACAAGCGTATCATTCATATCTCCCCGTTCCTCCCCCTTATTATCATGTGTGATTAATGTCAGGGAGAACCGGCAGCTACGTTTATTTTAGCAAACAAACCGGATGATAATTGATACAGCATTTGTATAAAAAAGTACATTGCCGGGACTGCGCGGAATATTGCGGCAATCGGTCGATAAGTTTCAACGCAAAGAAAAGACATGAAGCGGATTCACTGCAGAGCTCAGCCTCGCCTGTACAATTCCGGGGATTGTTGTATAGTAGTGAACGGATACGGTCAGTCAGAATGAAGGAGAGAGGCATTGAAAATTGCGATTCTCGGACCGGTGTTTACCGGGACCTATTTCGGCGGCGTCGCCACGTTCGATGAAAACCTGGCGTACGCCTTTAAAAGACTCGGCCATGAGGCGGTGCTATTTTCGGAACAGCGGGACGCTCCGGCGTCGACGTCGCGGGGGATACCGGTGCGGCGCGCGGGGGCGTGCAGAAGTTGGCACTGCGACCTGGCGATCGCGTCTCTTTCCAGTGCAAAATACATACCGGTCCTCCATGCAGGAAAAAAAATCTTTTTCCTTCACGGCTTTTACAATCCGGCGGAGCACGGTCTGGCGAGGACATTCGCAGCGGTGGCCTTTGAGAAATTTGTCGGCGGGAAGAGCGATCTGGTCATCGCGAACAGCGGGTTTACCCGCTTCATGAATCAGCAGGCATTCAATCTTCCTTCGGATGCGAGCGTGCGGATCGGCGTCTCCTATGACTTCCGGGAACACCTGATGCGGGCGGAAAAGGAACAAATCCGCAGAGAACCGGGATCGCTGCTGTACGCAGGGAGGCTTGCGGAGGCGAAATGCGCGGATCAGATTCTGCGGGCGATGTGCGTCCTCAGGAAGCAGGGCGTTCCCTGCCGCCTGACGGTCGTCGGCGACGGAGAGGACTGCGGGCGGCTCCGGCATTTTTCTCATGCTCACGGGCTCGACGTTACCTTTGCGGGAAGAAAAACGCAGGAAGAAATTGTCCGGTATTATCTGAAGAGCCGGGTGTTCATCTCGATGAACCCGTCGGAGCCCTTCGGCATCACCTTCTGCGAGGCGCTGCTGGCCGGATGCGGGATTGTCTGTCCGCGGACGGGGGGACAGACGGAATTTCTTGCGGATTATCCGGACCGCGTCCGGATGACGGACGGGACGGACCCGTCGCAGGCGGCATCGGCGATCCGGGAGCTTCTCGAAGGAGAGGAGACGCCGTTTCCGGATCCCGGCATGTTTTCATATGACAGTACCGCGGAAGAAATTCTGCGCCTTGCCAGCGGGAGATGACGATGAGGATTATCGTATTTACAAAAAAGTACGGATACAATTTTACGGGCGCAACCGTCGCGACCCATGAGCTCGCCCGCCGGTTTGCAGCCGCGCCGGATGTGGACCGGGTCGATGTGGCCGCAAAGATCACCGGGACATACGACCCGGACGATAGAATCCGGGTCCGCTGCTTTGGGGACGCGGATCCGGCCCCGCTGATCCGGAAGCTTTCCGGACCGGATGCCGTCTTTTATTCCGACGATCACACAGGATATCTTCTGGCCCGGTGCGGGGTTCCCTACGTTCACACGTATCACGGAAACTGGCCGGACGCGCGGTACCTGAACCCGGAGTTTTTCCTCAAATCCTTCTACTTCATGCCGCTCTACGCGAGGACGATACGAGGCGCCGTGTGCGTCGTGAACGTCTCCCGTTATATGAAGTCCTTTACGGACCGGTACAATAAAAATTCGGTCGTGATCCGAAACGGGACGGCGGAAACCCAGGGCCCGCAAACGGCCGGAGGCGGGACGGCGGAAACCCAGGGCCCGCAAACGGCCGGAAGCGGGACGGCGCAAAAGCCGCCCCGGGAAGGCCGGTGCATGATGCTGGGAGGCGTCGACGAGCGCAAATACGGAAAGCTGCCTCGGCTGCTTTCCGCCCTCGATGAGCGGAAGGTCCGCGCGTCGATCGATATTTACGGCGGCATCGCCGACAAAAAGCTGGCCGCCCGGCTCGCACAGTCCGGACGCGTCACACTGCGGGGGTACGTCGACCGGGCGTCGATCGATTTTTCTGCCTATGATCTGTTTCTCTCCACATCGACCTGCGAGAATCTGCCGATCTCAATTGTGGAGGCGCTCAAGATGAAGCTCCCGGTGATTGCAGCGGACGCCGGCGGAATCCGGGAGGCGGTCAATGAAAACTGCGGCCGCGTAATTCCGGGGAACCGGATGGATCTGATGGCGGAAGCTGTCCGGAGGAGCCTCTGCGGGGAACTCTCATATAATTTTGACAATCCGGTGCTGGATGAGTTCAGCTGGGATGCAGCCGCGGAAAAATATCTGCGGCTGTTCCGGAAAATCACAGGACGGGAAAGGCGGAACAGGTGATGAAACTATACGTCGTCGCGCATAAAAGGGCGCGCATGCCGAAGGATCCTCTTTACGTGCCGATTCAGGTCGGAAGCGGTCCGGATTTGTACCCGGTCCGCGACAACACCGGCGATCAGATCGCGGAGAAAAACCCGAACTTCTGTGAACTGACCGCGATGTACTGGATCTGGAAAAATGTGACGGAGGACGTTGTGGGGATCGCGCACTACCGCCGCTACATGACGCGCGGACCGCTTTCGCGCCGGATCATCGGAAGAGAAGATGTAAAGGATCTGCTGCAGACGGCGGATCTGCTCGTGCCGCGGCCCCTGTGCATGCGGAACGAAACGGTGCTTGAGCAGTTCGGACAGAGGCATGATCCGAAGGATCTTCTGGCCTGCGGCCAGGTGATCCGCGAATTGTTTCCGGAGTACGCGCCGGATTTTGACAGAATGCTCGGGAAGCATTATTTTTATCAGTATAATATGATCGTCGCGGACAAGCGGATTTACGATGAATATATGTCCTGGCTGTTTCCGATTCTGTTTGCGCTGGAGGAAAGAGTTTCCGTCGATCGGTACGACGCCTACAACCGGAGACTGTTCGGATTCCTGTCCGAGCGTCTGCTTGACGTCTGGCTGTCCCACGGCGGAGGGCGGACGTACCGCGAGATGTCTTACATCAACACAGAGACGGCGGACTGGACCTACGGGGCCAGGAACATCAAGAATGCCCTGAAAGAGAAGTATGTCAGAGAAAAATACCGGGAGTGACAGTATGCAGGAGATGGCCGGAACAAGCGGGTTTACAGAAAAAAATGAGGAGGTGGAAGCCCCGGCGGCGTCCGTCGGAATCATTACCTTCCACGCCGCCTACAATTTCGGGTCGGCGCTGCAGGCGTATGCTTTGCAGGAGGCCGTGAAAAGGGCCGGCTGCGCGCCGAAAATCATCAATTACAGGATGAAGGCGCAGAAGCGTTATTACGCGCTGCTCCGGCCCTGGTACGGTCCGCGGACGTTCGCAAAGGACGTTATGCAGGTGTCGGTTCTCCGCGAACGGTCCGTGAGGCGGAAGCGCTTTGAGGATTTTATGAAGCGGTACATGCGGCTCACCGACGAATTTGCCGATCCGAATGAGACGTCCCGGTTCGCGAACCGGTTCGACTGCGTCATCAGCGGAAGCGACCAGATCTGGAACAGTCACGCATGTGAGCTGGAGAATCAGCCCTTCGCCTATATGTTCCCGTATCTGCTCTGCGGCGTCACAAAGCCGAAATTTTCCTACGCCTCATCAATCGTAAACATGAAAGATTCCGAGCTTGCGAGGCTTTGTCCGTATCTCAGGCGATTCCGCTTCCTGTCCGTGCGCGAGCGCAGCAGCTGCGGCAGGCTGCAGAAGGCGACCGGGATGAAGGTCGCGAACGTTCTTGATCCGACGCTTCTCTTTTCGGGGGACGAGTGGAGGAAGATGATGCGGATCCAGACGCGGCAGGAAAAATCCGGCATCGTATTTTACACCCTCGGCGGGTATAATACGGTCGCACAGATGAAGCCGCTCCTGATGGAGCTGGCGGAATCGATGAAGGAGCGGGTGACTGTCCTCACGCCGAACTGCTGCGTCATGTGGAAAAAGGGAGAGCCCTTTGAAAATCATCCGGAGTTCGGTCCGGTCGAATTTTTAAACGCGCTGGAGAACGCGAAGCTGGTCGTGACGGATTCCTACCACGGGACGATCCTTTCGGCCGATCTGAACCGTCCGTTTTATTCGGTGGTTTACGGAGGCGCGTCCGATTTCCGGAAGACCGATCTTCTGGAGACGCTGGGGCTCTCCGGCAGAGTGATCAGGGGCGGCGCGTCCGTCCGCGCCCTGCCGCAGGAGACAATCGACTTCGGGCCGGTCAATCAGGCGCTGGAGCTTCTCCGGAAAAACAGCTGGAATTACCTGAAACAATCGATAAAGGAATGTGTCGCGAACGATGTCTGATAACAGCCGCGGAAAAAGACTGGCAAAAAATACAGTGATTTATATGGTGAGCAATTTCGGGTCGAAGGTGCTCACATTTCTGATCGTTCCGCTGTACTCATGGTACCTGACGACTTCTCAGTACGGGACGTATGACACCATCGTGTCGGTCGAGGGGCTGATCATGCCGCTCTGCATTCTCGCGATCAACGAGGGTCTGCTCCGCTGGCTTCTGAAATCGGATGAAAAGGACGGGGCGATCATCGGGACCGGGTACGGGATCTATCTGGCACTGATCCTTCTGACCGATGCGGTGCTCGCGGTGGCGTTTGCCATCTCCGGGTGGCGCTGGGGCAGGATGTTTCTCTTCCTTCTGACCGTCTCGACGATGTACACCGTGCTGCAGTACACGGCCCGCGGAGCGAAGCGGAACCGTGCGTTTGCGGTCTCGGGGGTTATCTACACCGTCACGATGCTGGGCTGCAACATGATTTTCATCGCGGGCCTCCACTATAAAATCGGCGGCATGCTGCTGTCGCTCGCGCTCGCCTATCTGTTCGGCGCCCTGTACCTTCTGTTCTGCATGCGGAATCTGTTCCGGCCGTCGTCGCTGTCGTTTGACCGGGGACTGGGGCGGGAGATGCTGCGCTACTCAATCATGCTCGTTCCGAACAACATCAGCTGGTGGATCATGAACGCGTCCGACCGCGTCATGCTGACGGCGATGATCGGGAGCAGCTACACCGGAATCTATTCGATCGCCTGTAAGTTTCCCACAATCGTTTCGACGATTCACACAATTTTTTATCAGGCCTGGCAGGAGCAGGCGGTCATCGAGTACGACAGCGATACGCGCGATCAGTTCTACACCCGCGTATTTAACCTCTACGTCCGCCTGACCGGATGCCTCGTGCTGATGCTGGTGCCGTTTTCGAAGCTGTTCATCACGCTGTTCATGAGCGAGAGCTACACGGAGGGCTACCGCTATACGGGAGTGCTGTACCTAGGCGCGATGTTTTCGTCGTTTTCCGCCTTTTACGGAACCGGCTACATCAGCAGCAAGGACACAAAGAGCGCGATGTACACGACCTTTCTCGGAGCGGCGGTGAACATTCTGATCAATCTGTTTTTTATCCGGAGATTCGGGATCTGGGCCGCGTGCTTCTCCACCTTCTTCGGATACCTGGCGGTCTGGATTGTGCGGATGATTCAGACCCGGAAGTATTTTACGATCACGGTTGACTGGAAGACGTTTTTCCTGCTTGCGGGAAACTGCGCGGCGGTCAGCGTCGCGGTCTGCTTCTGCGGGACGGCTGCGACGGCGGTGCTGTTCGCGCTCGCCGCGGCAGCGGCGGTCCTGCTGAATCAACAACTGATCAAAGCGGCGGTGCGGTTCCTGAAAAACCGCCGGACAAAGGCATGATCGGAATCGGGAAGGAGCATTGTGGCTGAAAAAATCTGCCCGTATCAATCTTGTACCGGATGCGGCGCATGTGCATCGGTCTGTCCGAAGCACTGCGTCGCCATGAATGAGGACGCGGAGGGATTTCTGCGTCCCTCGGTCGATGAGTCTTTCTGCATAAGCTGCGGAGCGTGCGCGAAGGTCTGTCCTGTGAACGGGATGCCGCAGAAGCATGTGATCCGCTACGTTACGGCTGCGAACCGGGATGACAGGGTTCTCCGGTCGAGCTCCTCGGGCGGTGTTTTTACCGCTCTTGCCGACGCGGTTTTTGCGGAGGGCGGAGTCGCCGCGGGAGCGGCTCAGGACGATGCGGCGCGCGTCGTTTTCCATACAATCGCGAGGAACCGGGAGGAGCTTGCGGCTCTTACGCGCAGCAAATATTACCAGAGCGAGACGCGGGGGATCTACCGCGATGTGCGGAAAATGCTGATGGCCGGGAGAACGGTGCTGTTCACCGGAACTGCCTGCCAGGTGGACGCACTGTATCGATACCTCGGGGAGATGCGGCACAGCGGCCGCCTCTACACGGCGGACGTGCTATGCCACGGTGTGACAAGCCGTTTCGCTGTCGATGCGTATCTTTGCGATCAGGAAAAGCGGTACCGGAAGAAAATCCGGCGCTTCCGATTCCGCGTGAAGAGCGGAGACGGGCCGGGCGCACTCTGGAAGCAGGGAGGTGGCACGCGGATGCGGATCGCCTTCGAGGACGGAACGGCGGTTCTGCAGGATCAGGCGCTGGATTCGTTTTTCTGCGCGTTCAATTCCAACCTGATCCTGCGGGAGTCCTGCTATACCTGCCGTTACGCCGGCGCCGGGCGCGTCGCGGACCTGACGCTGGCCGATTACTGGGGAGTGGATCCTGCGAAGCTGACACAGCGGCAGGCGGATCTCGGCCTCTCGGTCGTTTCGGTCAACACAAAACGGGGCGAGGAACTTCTGCGAAAGGCCGCCGGGTCCCTGGACCAGAATCCTGTCAGCGCGGAGGATGCGAGAAAAAATAATCTCGCATTTGTCCGGCCCCAGAACCGTCCGAAGGACCGAAGCGGGATCTTCGGGAAAATCAGAAGATACGGATTTGACCGTACAGTGCACGCCTCGCTTGGCGGGTACTATTTTCGTCAGACCGTGAAAAAGTGCCTGAAGGCGGCCCGGGCGAACTTCCGGAGTCTGAAGAGGAAGGGCCGGCGCTGATTTGCGGTGCGGGGAGTTTTATGATGAAAGAATGTAAGAGCGAAAATTCCGGTAAACGGATGCCGGCCGGCCCCGGATTATGATAAGATAGTAAAAACTGTCGCGTCAGAGACGCAGGTTCACGCGTGTGAGGAAGGAGCAGACAAGTTGAGAGAAGAAACAAAATGCATTGAATCCGGTTATACGCCGAAAAACGGCGAGCCGAGAATGATCCCGATTATTCAGAGCACGACGTTCAAATATGACACGAGCGAGGACATGGGCAAACTGTTTGACCTGCAGGCCAGCGGGTATTTCTATTCCCGCCTGCAGAATCCAACGACCGACTATGTCGCGGCGAAGATCGCGGCGCTGGAGGGCGGCACTGCTGCGATGCTGACCGGCTCCGGGCAGGCCGCGAGCTTTTACTCCGTCTTCAACATCGCGGGTGCGGGCGATCATGTCGTCGCGTCTTCGACGATCTACGGCGGAACGTACAATCTGTTCCACGTCACGATGCGCCGTATGGGCATCGATTTCACCTTTGTCGATCCGGACTGCAGCGATGAGGAGCTGGAGGCGGCGTTCCGCCCGAATACGAAGGCGGTCTTCGGGGAGACGATTGCGAACCCGGCCCTGATCGTGTTCGATATCGAAC
>ONLT01000083.1 GCA_900318755.1 uncultured Eubacteriales bacterium | reverse complement strand
CGTCATCATGAATCTGAAAGGATCGGAGCACGTACAGGATAACGCGCAGGTGTACTGCTGGGCCAGCTCCATCAACTGCGGCGCACGTCACGATCACGTCGTCCGCATCGTCGGATCGAAGGCGTCGATCGAGTGGGACGATGAGAGACCGAACCAGCTGCTTTACGAGATAGAGGGACAGCCGAGGCAGGTGCTCGAGAGAGGGTACGGATATCTCTACCCGGCGGCGAGACTCGAGGACCGCATCGGCGGAGGACACGCGGAGGGACTTTTTGAGGCGTGGGCGAATTTGTACCGCCGGTTCGCGATCGCGATGGATCACGCGGATCACAGCGAGTACATCGACTTCTGGTATCCGGACGTCAAAGCCGGAGCGAACGGGGTCAAATGGATCGAGAAATGCGTCGAGTCCGCGGACGGCGGCGCAAAATGGGTCGATTTTGACTGAGCGGATCCTGCCCGGTCTTTTATGACCTTTGATTAACAAAAAAGCTGCCGCATGGACGGTTTCACCATCCGGATTTTCCGGAATTTACTGAAGCGTTCATGCGGCAGCTTTCGTATTTATACCACATTGCTGTCGACCGGCAGGCTGTTCTGGATATTTCAACCCCGCAGTGCTATAATTTCTGCATGGATAAAATACATAACAAATCACGGAAACGGTTTGCTGCGGCAGCGCTGGCGGCTGCCGCAGCGCTGCTGGCGGGGTGCGGCGGATCCGTTTCTAAGCAAGACGGTTCGGGCGGAAACAGCTCCGCGGCGGACAGCGGCGCAGAGTCCGGAAGCATTGTCAGCGCTTCCTCAGCGGCCGATGAAGAGAGCAGGGTGATCGCGCTCGCCATCGCGGACGGAAAACTGCGGGAGCGCTGGGACGGCGAGCTCACGGTTTTTGAGGAATGTGCGAAAAATCAGAACTGCAGGCTGCGGGTGATCGACGCAGAGGGCGACGCGGCGCGGCAGGCGGAAAAGTGCGCCGCGCTTTTAAACTCCGAGACCGTGGATGTGATGATTCTGCAGCCGGTGGATCAGGAACAGGCGTCAGGGATCGTAAGCTCCGCCCACGACGTCGGGGTGCCGGTCATCGCCTATGAGCGGATGATCCGGAACGCGGAAGTTGATTATTTCGTGTGCGCGGGAACAGAATCTGGGGATGAGAAGGAACCGGAGAGAAATCTCGCAAAGGCGGCGGGGGCGCTTGCGGGCATGGCGGCGCGCGGCGATTATCCGATGACGCGGGACATGACGGCGGACGGAAGCTGGACGGAAGTGGCGGTCGGCCGGGAAACGGTTCCCACATTCGTTGTGTCCGATCCCGCGGGAGAGGATCAGCCGGAGTAGAGTAGAGGATTCCTCAATGTGGAAACAGATGAATATCGGAAGATACGGAAAACGGGCGGCGGCATTTCTGCTGCTCTTTTCAGTGGGCCTTTCAGGATGCACAGCGGGCTCCGCAGGCACGGCCTCTTCACAGCCGGAGGAAGAGCAGGAAATAAAAATCGGATTTGTCGCAAAGAGTAAGACGAACGACTTCTGGCGCCTTCTGGAGAAGGGTGCGGAAGATGAGGGCGCGGCAAAGAACGCGGCGGTTACCTTTCTCGCGCCCGGAAGTGACGCGGACGCGCAGACACAGATCAAAGAGATTCAGAAGCTGATCGACGAAAAGGCGGACGTCATCTGCGTCTCACCGATCAGCGACGAGATGCTTCTGCCGGCGCTGCAGGATGCCGCGGAGGCGGGGATTCACGTGATCGCGGTGGATACGGATTCGTCGCTGGAGGAGAAGGCCGCCTGCGTCGGGACGGATAATTACGCGGCGGCAAAGGCGGGAGCCCTGCGGGCGGCGGAAGCGCTTGCGGGAACGGAAAACGCGGGCGCGGTCATTCTCCGGGGCTATCTGGGAGATACGACCCACGACGCCCGCGAATCCGGCATCTCGGACGGGCTGTCCGAACGGGGGATCCGGGTGGAGAAAAGCGTCGAGTCGAAGGCGGATACCGCAAAGAGCGATGTGGCGTCGGTTCTTGCGGAGTATCCGGACCTGAGTCTGATTATCACGACGAGCGATGATCTGACAAAGGGCGCATACGACGCGATCGCGGAGAGCGGAAGAACGGATGTGAAGCTGTACGGATTTGACGGCCGGGCGGATATCGCTGCGCTGATTTCGGCGGATTCGTTCCTGATCGGGACGACGGCCCAGAGTCCCCGCGAGATGGGGAAGCTCGCCGTCGACAATGCAATCCGCGTGTTTCACGGCGAGAAGGTTCCGCAGAACATTTATTCGCCGTATGAGATCGTGGACGCGGACAACGCGTCCGGTTACCTTGAGGAAGCGCAGAAGCTTCTGAATCAGTTGGGGGGGATTCCGTAAATGGGTCAATATCTGATGGCATTTGACGCCGGGACGACAAGCAGCCGATGCATTCTGTTCGACCGTGCGGGAAAAATCAAAAGTGTTTCGCAGCAGGAGTTTACCCAGTATTATCCGAATCCGGGCTGGGTCGAGCACGACGCGGGAGAGATCTGGGATACCCAGTGCTTTGTCGCGAAGGAGGCGATGAGAAAAGCCGGCGCCTTCGCCGAAGAAATTGCGGCGATCGGCATCACAAATCAGCGGGAGACAACGATCGTCTGGGATAAAAAGACCGGCGTTCCGGTCTGCCGCGCCATCGTGTGGCAGTGCCGGAGAACAGCCCGCGAGGCGGATGAACTGCGGCGGATGGGATACGGGGAGATGATCCGGGAGAAAACCGGCCTGATCGTCGACGCTTATTTTTCCGCGACGAAGCTGAAATGGATTCTGGATCATACGCCGGGTGCCAGAGAGAAGGCGCGCCGCGGCGAGCTCCTGTCTGGTACGGTCGATACCTGGCTGATCTGGAAGCTGACCGGCGGCCGCGTACACGTTACGGATTATACGAATGCGTCGCGGACGATGCTGTTCAATATCCACGAGCTCACATGGGATCAGGAGATTCTCGATCTGCTCGATATCCCGCGGGAGATGCTGCCGGAGGTGAAGCCCTCGGGCTGCATCTACGGCGCCACGGATCCGGCGCTGTTCGGAAGGCCGATTCCCGTGGCGGCCGCGGCCGGCGATCAGCAGTCGGCGCTCTTCGGTCAGGCCTGTTTCCATGAGGGAGACGTGAAGAATACCTACGGGACCGGGTGCTTTCTGCTTATGAATACGGGAGATAAGCCGGTCCGGTCGGAAAACGGCCTTCTGACGACGATCGCATGCTCCCTGGGAGAACACGTCAGCTACGCGCTGGAGGGATCGGTTTATGTGGCGGGCGCCGCCATCCAGTGGCTGAGAGATGAGATGCATCTCATTGATTCGGCGGCGGAGTCGGAAACGGTTGCGGAGCAGGCGAAGGACACGAAGGGGTGCTACGTCGTGCCGGCCTTCACGGGACTCGGCGCTCCGTACTGGGATCAGTACGCGAGAGGGACGATCGTCGGTCTGACCCGGGGATGCGGACGATCGGAGATTGTCCGCGCAACCCTCGAGTCCGTCGCGTATCAGGTGAGCGATGTCATCCGGGCGATGGAAAAGGACGCGGGGAAACCGCTGACCAGCCTGAAGGCGGACGGAGGCGCCAGCAGGAATAATTTTCTGATGCAGTTTCAGGCGGATATCGACGGGGCTCCGGTTATCCGTCCGGAATGCGTGGAGTCGACCGCGTTCGGTGCGGCTTCTCTTGCGGCTCTGGCGATCGGCTGGTATGATAGTACGGATGACATCGCGAAGCAATGGAAGGCGGAGCGGGTCTTTCAGCCTTCTATGTCAGGCCGGGAGAGAACCGAGAGACTTGGCGGCTGGGAGAGAGCCGTGTCCCGCGCAAAGGGATGGGCGGAGCAGCCGTGAGCGCGGCCGGGCTGCGCTGATCTGAAATGTATAAGGAAGGAAATCGAAGCATGAGTTTGATATTGCCAGAAAATTATGACCCGAAGATGACGGTCCGGGAGACGCAGGAAGCGATCAAATACATCCGGGATACGTTTCAGCGCGAATTCGGCCGGGAGATGAATCTCTCCCGGATCTCCGCGCCGCTTTTTGTCGAAAAAAGTTCCGGACTGAACGACAATCTGAACGGTGTGGAGCGTCCGGTGAGCTTTGATGTTCCGTGGAAGCCGGGCGAGACGATCGAGGTGGTCCAGTCTCTCGCCAAATGGAAGAGGATGGCTCTGAAGCGCTACGGATTTCAGCCGGGCGAGGGCCTGTATACGAACATGAACGCAATCCGCCGCGATGAAGAGCTGGATAATCTTCATTCCTGCTACGTCGACCAGTGGGACTGGGAGCGTGTGATCACGAAAGAGCAGAGAACGGCCGAGACGCTGAGAACGACGGTCTGCGACATTTTCCGCATCATCAAGCATATGGAACATGAGGTGTGGTATAAATATCCGCGCGCGGTCTATCCGCTTCCGGATGAGATCCATTTCGTCGACACGGAGGATCTGCTGGCAAAGTATCCGGACAAGAGCGCGCGGGAGCGGGAAAATCTTGCGGCAAAGGAATACGGCTGCATTTTCCTGACGAGGATCGGCGACAAGCTCGCCAACGGCGAGCCCCACGACGGCCGCGCTCCGGATTATGACGACTGGCAGCTGAACGGCGACATCATCTTCTGGTACAAGCCGCTGAACTGCGCGCTGGAGATCTCAAGCATGGGAATCCGCGTCGATGAAAAATCCCTCGCGGAGCAGCTGAAGAAGGCGGGCTGCGAGGAACGGGCGAATCTCCCGTACCATAAAATGCTGCTGAACCGGGAACTCCCGTACACCATCGGAGGCGGAATCGGCCAGTCCAGGCTGTGCATGCTTCTCCTCGGGAGAGCGCATGTGGGAGAGGTTCAGGCCAGCATCTGGCCGGAGGAAATGCGCCGGGCGTGCGCGGAGCACAACATCACGCTGTTGTAAACGATCCGGGGAGCGCCGGATCGCGGAACCGAATGTCAACCAAAAACGGATTCAAGGTTGACATTCGGTTTTTTCGGTTATATGATTCGTTTGACGTAAAAGATTGACGGTAAAAGGAGATGTCTTATGAAATCAAACGTTCATGTAATAACGGAGGTTGCTGTGATGACCGCGGTCATGTGTGTGCTCGGACCGATCTCGATCCCGACCGGGCTCGTGCCGATTTCGCTGACGCCCTTTGCGGTGTTCCTCGCGGCGTATATCCTGGGCATGAAGAAAGGGACGGCGGCGGTTGCCATCTACGTTCTGCTCGGAATCGCCGGTCTGCCGGTCTTCTCCGGCTATCAGGGCGGAGTCGCAAAGGCCTTCGGTCCGACCGGCGGCTACATCATCGGGTTCATTCTGATGGCGCTGATCTCGGGGGTGTTCATCGACCGTTTCTCCGGGAAGATTTATATGCAGGTGATCGGTATGGCGATCGGTCTGGCGGTCTGTTACGCCTTCGGAACGCTCTGGCTGAAATATCAGGCGAATATGCCGCTGTCGGCGGCCGTCGCGGCAGGAGTTTTCCCGTTCATCGGACTGGACGCCGTGAAAATGGTCCTGGCGATTCTGATAGGACGCCCTGTGCGCAGCGCGCTGATCCGGGCCGGCCTTCTTACGGGAACGGCGCAGGCGAAGACCGGATCCTGTTAATCGTCGGTAATTGAAGTGAAGAGGTGACAAAAATGCGTTCCAGAGACCAGCTGCTCGCGCTCCTTCTGAGACACCGGGGCGGGTACGTCTCCGGCGGGAGGGCGGCGGAGGAACTGCATATTTCCCGCAGCGCCGTCTGGAAGGCGGTCGAGTCGCTGCGAAACGACGGATATCAGATCGAAGCCGCGCCCAGAAAAGGATACAGGCTGTCAAAGGACAATGATATTCTTTCCCCGGAGGGACTGGCGGATGAGATCGGTCCGCCGGTCAGCAGGGATCAGATCCGGGTCTTCCGGGAACTTCCGTCGACAAACCGGACCGCCAAGGAGCTTGCGGTCGGCGGAGCGGCCCACGGCACCGTCGTGATCGCGGACCGGCAGAGCAGCGGGAGCGGCCATTACGCGAGAGCCTTTTATTCGCCGGAGGGCGGCGTTTATCTCAGTGTGATTCTCAGGCCGGATCATTTTCAACTCCGGTGCCCGCCGCTGATTACGCTGACCGCGGCAGCTGTGACGGCGGACGCGATCGAGGCGCTCTGCGGCGTATCGCCCGGGATCCGGTGGATCAACGACCTGTTTCTGGACGGGCGGAAGATCTGCGGCATCCTGACGGAATCCGCGTCGGATTTTGAGAGCGGAGAACTGGAATGGATTGTCGTCGGGATCGGGATCAATCTCGCCGTCCGCACCGGGGAATTTCCGGAGGAAATCCGCGGATGCGCGGGCTCGATCTATGAGTACGGTCACGCGGAGGTTTCGAGGACGCGGCTCGCCGGGCGGATCGTCAGGGATCTGCTGTCGGCGGGCGAGAGGAAAAGCGAAGATCTGATTGATTCCTACCGGAGACGGCTCATGATGAAAAATGAAATCGTCCGGCTGCGCAGCGCCGGAAAAACGGAGCAGGTGCGTCTGATCGACATCGACGGCTGCGGGCGCCTGATCGTCGAGCGGGCGGACGGAACGAGAGGCTCGTATACCGCCGGAGAAATCCGGCCGGTGAAAGACGGAGACGGCCGGGAAATTGTAAAAACGGAGAAAGCGGGAGACAGGGACGATGGAGTATGAGGGAATTGTGTGCCGGCCGCCGAGTGAGGCGCGCAGCTTTATTCTTCAGGTGACGATCGGATGCGCCCACAACGCGTGCACATTCTGCACGATGTACCGGGATAAGCAGTTCCGGATCCGGAGCATGGAGGAAATCCGTGCGGACATTGCGGAGGTTCATTCGGTGTACGGCGACCGGATCCGGCGGATTTTTCTCGCGGACGGGGACGCTCTCGTGCTGCCGACGGAACGGCTGACGGAGATCCTGCGTCTTCTGCGCCGCACCTTTCCATCCGCGGAGCGGATCACATCCTACGGCGCGCCGTCGGACGTGCTCCGCAAGACCGACGCGGAGCTTATCTCGATCCGTGAGGCCGGACTGGAAATGGTGTACATGGGCCTGGAATCCGGGGACCCGGAGGTACTGACCCGCATCCATAAGGGCGTGACGCCGGAGGAGATCGTCGAGGCGGGCCTGCGGCTGAAAAAAGCGGGGATCCGGACTTCCGTGACATTGATCTCCGGGCTCGGCGGACGATGCCGTCTGCAGTCCCACGCGGAGAAAAGCGCGGATGCGGTCTCCAGGATGCGGCCGGATTACGTCGGGTTTCTGACACTGATGGTGGAGCCGGGGGCTCCGATCGCGGAAGAGATCCGAAGCGGGGCGCTGGAGCTGCTCCGCCCGGAGGAGGTCGTCGATGAAATGGAGCTGTTCCTGAACCGGGTCGATTCCCCCGGGACGATTTTCCGGGCGAATCACGCGTCCAACTACATTCTGCTGAAGGGCACGCTGAACGGCGATATTCCGGAGATGATCCGCCAGCTGGACAGCGTGCGGGACCAAAACGGGTTCAGAAAAGAGGAGTGGCGCGGGCTGTGATCCGCAGGAAGGGGATCTGCTATGAGTTATGAGATTACGGGAAAGACGAGACTGCTCGCGCTGATCGGTTCGCCGGTGGGCCATTCGGGCTCGCCCCAGATGTACAATTACAGTTTCCGCAAACTCGGCATCGACTGCGTTTACGTGGCGTTCGATGTCGGACGGGACGATGTGCCCCGGGCGATCGAAGCCATGCGGCTGTTTCATATGCGCGGCGGCAACGTGACGATGCCGGACAAAACCGCGGCGGCCGCCTGTATGGATGAGCTGTCTCCGGCGGCGAAGCTGATCGGGGCGGTGAACACGATTGTCAACGACGACGGTCATCTGACCGGCCATATCACGGACGGCGAGGGATTCGTGCTGAATCTCGCGGCGAACGGCGTGGATGTGAAGGACAAACGCGTCACGGTCGCCGGTGCAGGAGGCGCCGCGACCGCGATTCAGGTGCAGTGCGCACTTTCCGGAGCGCGGCACATCACGATTCTGAAGAGAAAGAACGCGACGTATCATACGGCGCTGGAACATGCGGAAAGGATCCGCAGGGCCGTTCCGTCCTGCGGCGTGTCGGTGGAAGATCTGGAGTCGGAGGAGGCGGTGCGCTCCGCGGTTGATGCGAGCGACCTGTTTGTGAATGCAACGAGCGTCGGCATGAAGCCGAATGACGGCGCCAGCGTGATCCGCGACCGGTCGGTGTTCCGGCCGGGGCTTGTGGTGGCGGATGCGGTTTATAATCCGGTGCGGACACGCCTTCTTGCGGAAGCGGAGGAGGCCGGGTGCAGGACGGTCGACGGCCGCGGAATGCTGCTCTGGCAGGGAGCGGCCGCATTCCGGCTGTTTACCGGGCAGGAGATGCCGGTCCGCGAAGTAAAGGAACGGTTCTTTTCCTGAACAGAAGAATGGGTTGCAGAGAGGTGAGGGAAATGAAGAACGTAGTTGATATCCGCGGCGTGCGAATCGGAGAGGGGGTCCCGAAGATCTGCGTGCCGGTTTCGGAGCGGACCCAGGAGGAAATTCTGGCGGCGGCGATGAGTATGCGGGAAGAGCCCTTCGACCTGGTGGAATGGCGGGCGGACTGGTACAACGACGTGACCGATCCGAATCAGGTCAGGGAGACGCTCCGCATTCTCCGGGACGTGTTCGGGCGCGCGCCGATTCTGTTTACCGTGCGCACGGCGGAGGAGGGCGGAGAAATTCATCTGACCGCGGAACAGTACGAAGAGATCCTGACGGAGGCGGCGGCCACGGGCCTTCTGGATCTTGTCGATGTCGAGCTGTTTTCGGGGGATGATACGGTCCGCTCCGTTATCGCCGCGGCGCATGAGCACGGCGCGGCAGCGGTCGCATCCAGCCATGATTTCGACGCGACCCCGGATCGCGGCGTGCTCCTTCAGAGAATGATCCATATGCGGGAGCTCGGCGCGGATATCCTGAAAATCGCGGTGATGCCAAATTGCAGAGCGGATGTGCTCACCCTGCTTTCCGCGACCGAGGAGATGACACGGCTGTATCCGAACCCGGTGATCTCCATGGCGATGGGCAGGATGGGCATGATCAGCCGCGTCTGCGGAGAAACGTTCGGTTCGGCGGTGACGTTCGGTTCGGCTGGAAAGGCGTCGGCGCCGGGACAGATCGATGTGGAGACGCTGGACCGGATTCTGCAGGAGCTCCATACGGGAGCGGGAGGTGCGCTTTGAACGGCGGAAATATCTTCCTCATCGGTTTCATGGGGTGCGGAAAGAGCGCGGTCGGCCGCGCGGTCGCGGAGATGACGGGAAGACATCTGATCGAGATGGACGATGCGATCGCGGAGGCGGAAGGAATGTCCGTTCCGGAAATTTTTGAGACGAAGGGCGAACCGTATTTTCGTGATCTTGAGACGCGGTTTCTGGAAAAACTCGCGGATAAGAGGGGCTGCGTCGTGTCATGCGGAGGCGGAGCTGCGATGCGCGCGGAAAATGTGCATCAGATGAAGCGAAGCGGGTCGGTTGTCCTGCTGACCGCGAAGCCGGAAACCGTGTATGAGCGAATTCACAGCGCGGGCGGCCGGCCCGTGCTTGCGGGAAGAATGAACGTCGGGGCGATCCGCGCGCTGATGGACCAGCGCCGGCCGTTTTACGAGGAAGCGGCGGACCGCACAGTCGCCACCGACGGCAGAACGGTAAAAGAGGTCGCCGGGGACGTGATCTCCTGCTGCAGTCAGGCGTAAGTCCCGGCGCGACGGGCCGAAAGAGTCCGTCATAATTGACAAAAACGGACCGGGCAGTTTCGAAAGATTGTCGGAGTTGACAAATGGGGAGACTCCTGTATTATGAAAGAGTAGATGAAATTCGGCCGGACAGCTTAAGGGAGGACAAACATGGACGAATTTGATGATGCGGTACTGCAGTGTTTTCTGGATCACCAGGATCAGCTCTTTCCGGAACCGGTAGCTTCGTCCGCGGAGGAAGCAGGATATTTTCTCGAGGATATGCTCGCTGTCGTCGTCAATTCAAAGGAAGAAGTGATCCGCTATTTTCAGGAGGAGGGCTCGGATTTCGACGCCGACGACGTTCTGGAGGCGTCGGAGGTATTCGATGTCGGCGACGGGCGCTACCTCATCGTGGAGGGATAAATCCGTTTCATATCGTTCGGATCGGGAGCCGGTTTCGTCGGCTCCTTTTTTTCGCATAAAAAAGAAACAGCCCGCTTACGGGCCGTATTTTTCTTGATTCCGTCCGGGCCGGGTACTATAATCAGAACAACGGCCTTAAGGCCGGTTATCAACATCCAGTGTTTTGGCCGGTTGCCAAGACAATATAGAAAAGGAGCCGATATCAATGGAAAGAGAAGAGTTTTTACAGGTTTACCGCCACTCCCTGGCGCACATCCTCGCCAAGGCTGTGATCGAGATGTTCGGGAAGGAGAACGTCCAGTACGCGATCGGACCGCAGATTGAGAACGGTCTGTACTACGATTTCACCCTTCCGCGCACGCTGACGACGGACGATTACAAGCCGATCGAGGACAAGATGCGGGAGATCATCAAACGCCGCGAGGACTGGACGAGAAAAGAGGTCTCGAAGCAGGAGGCGCTGGAGATTTTCAAGGATCAGAAATTCAAGACCGAGCTGATCCGGGATCTTCCGGAGGATGAGACGATAACCGTATATTATACCGGAGATGACTACGTCGATCTGTGCCGCGGACCGCACGTGAGCAATTCTCAGGAGCTGATGGGAGTTGCCTTCGAGGTCCGTTCGATTTCCGGAGCGTACTGGAGAGGCGACGAGAAGCGCGATCAGCTGCAGAGAATCTACGTCAGCGCATTTCCGGACAAGCAGCAGCTCAAGGATTACAAGAAATTTCTCCGCGAGGCGGCGGAGCGCGATCACAAGAAGCTCGGACCGCAGCAGGAGCTGTTTATGTTCGACGAGACCGCGCCGGGCATGCCGTACTGGCTTCCGAGAGGCTGGAAGGTGTTCAACGCGCTGCTTGAGTTCTGGCGCGGAATTCACGAGAAGCACGGGTATCAGGAGATTTCCGGACCGGTTCTTTCAAATTCCAGACTGTGGCAGACGTCCGGCCACTGGGGCCATTATAAAGAGAACATGTTCATCATCCCGGGCGAGAAAGAGGACGAGAGCGATTATTACGCCTGCAAGCCGATGAACTGTCCGAACGCGATTCTGGTTTATAAGAATAAGCTCCGCTCCTACCGTGACCTGCCGTTCCGGATCAATCAGGTCGACGTGATTCACAGAAAGGAGAAATCCGGCGAGCTGAACGGTCTGTTCCGCGTACAGATGTTCCGTCAGGATGATGCGCACATCCTCGTCTCGGAGGATCAGATCGCGTCCGAGATCAAGGACATCATGTCGATCGCGACCGAGATCTACGGGACCTTCGGCCTTGGCTACACCGCAGAGCTGTCCACAAGACCGGATGATTTCATGGGAGAAATCGCTCTCTGGGATCAGGCGGAGGCTTCGCTGAAGAGTATTCTGGATAAACGGTACGGCGAGGGCGGATATGAGATCAATGAAGGCGACGGCGCGTTCTACGGGCCGAAGATTGACCTGAAGATGAAGGACTGTATCGGGAGAGAATGGCAGATGGGCACGATCCAGCTGGATTTCCAGCTCCCGCTGAATTTTGACCTGAAGTATCAGGCTCCTGACGGCACCATTAAACGCCCTGTCATGATCCACCGTGCTCTGTTTGGTTCTATGGAACGTTTTATCGGGATCCTGATCGAAAACTTCAAGGCATCCTTCCCCTTCTGGCTGTCCCCGATGCAGGTGGCTATTGTTCCCATCCGCCCGGAGCACAACGAGTACGCCCGCGAAGTCCACAACCTGTTGCTGGATCATAATATCCGGGTGGAAGCAGACTATGAAGACAAGAATATGAAAGAGAAGATCAAGGTCTTCCGGAAATATAAGGATCCGTATATCGTCGTGATAGGCGACAAGGAAGTGCAGGAGAGGACAGTATCCGTCAATATCCGCGGAAACAAAGCCATGAATAATGTTGCTCTGGATCATTTTGTGGAAATATGCGAGAAAATGAACCGGGAGTATTCTCTGGAGCTTATTGACCATGAGTGATTTTTTCGACCTGTGCGGTGACCATAAGTATGCGATGTTATGACT
>ONLT01000082.1 GCA_900318755.1 uncultured Eubacteriales bacterium | reverse complement strand
GCATGCCGGAAAGTGGCACAGACAGATCAGTCTGCTCGCTCAGAAGAGCATCGATAAAATGACGGCGATGGGAATCGAGGGACTCGACGCAGGAAAATTCGCGGAAAATATCACGACGGAGGGGATCGAACTTCATATACTTCCGATCGGGACCGTTCTGAAGATCGGACCCTGCTTCTGCGAGGTGACCCAGATCGGGAAAACCTGTCATAACGAGTGTGAGATCGCCAGAAAGGTCGGTACATGTATTATGCCGAAGGAGGGCATTTTTGTAAGAGTTCTGAGCGGCGGGATCGTCCGGCCGGGCGATCCGATCGAGGTATTTGCGGAACAGTGCGGGAAAGAAGGAACTGCATGAGTGAAAAAATAAAAGTTGCAATTTTAACTGTCAGTGACCGGTCGAGCTGCGGAGAACGGGAAGATCTGAGCGGCCCTGCGATCCGGGATGCGCTTGGAAAAATCGATCACGAGGTCATCTGGTACGGCGTTGTTCCGGATGATCCGGATCAGATCAAAAATGCGCTGATCGATCTTGCGGATAATAAAAGAGCAGATGTTGTACTCACCACGGGAGGCACAGGCTTATCGCCAAGAGATCATACGCCGGAGGCAACGCTGGAGGCGGGCGAGCGGAATGTGCCCGGAATCGCCGAGATGCTTCGGGCAAGGAGCGGTGAAGTTACGCCTCATGCGGTGCTCTCGCGCGGCGTGTCCGTGACGCGCGGATCGACGCTGATCGTCAATTTCCCGGGGAGCCCGAAGGCGTGCAGGGAGTGTACGGAATTTTTGATTCCGGCGCTTCCGCATGCGGTCCGTGTTCTGAGAGGAGAAGTTACAGACTGCGGAAAGGAGTCCGCCCATGGAAAAGAAGAGGCCACAAGCGCATGAGGATCATCCGCGCAGAGAAATGCAGGATCCGCTCGGCTGTAAGGTGCGTGTCATACTTCGGAGAGAGAAGTCATTTTATGGTCCGGGTGTGGAAGAACTTCTTGCCTGTGTACGCCGGTCCGGATCGCTCAGAAAAGCTGCGGAGATGACGGGAATTCCGTACAGCAAGGCGTGGAAGATGATCCGCGGAGCGGAACAGGGATTCGGTTTCCCGCTTCTTTATTGTGAGCAGGGAGGCGCGGACGGCGGCGGATCAAAGCTGTCGCCGGAAGCAGTTGAAGTCATGGATGGATATAACCGTGTCGTAAAAGCGGTGACGGACAGTCTGAATGAAAGATTCCCGGAATACCGGAAGATGATCGACAGACTGCGCCGCGAAAGAGGAGAATAAGATGCTGACATGTTCAATCGTGTATGCGAGCCCGAATACGAACGCCAGGAGACTCGCAGAAACCATGGAGGCGGTCGTTGGAAACCAGTGCATCTACATGGGAGCCATGAGCGATCAAGCGCTGAACGCCGATGTGATTTTCTGGGGTGGGAATACGGATACGAAAACGCCGGAGATTCTCGCGTTTGAAAAGAAACTGCAAAACAGGGTTGTTGTTGAATACGGCCATCTGTGCATCGGAGGCGCGAAAGATCTTTATGCGATCGGAAATTTCGCACAGCGGGTGATGCAGAACGCCGAAAGAATTGCTGCGGAAGAACGCGTAAAAAAGATGACGGAGGCGGGAAATGTCCATGGACATCAGAGGGCAGTTTAAACAGATTGAGAAAGCCGTCAGGGAGGGCAGACAGGCGTCTCTGTCGGTATCGACCGGCGACGGAGAGTATCAGAGAAACTTTTTGCCGAAGGAGCGGCTGATTCTTCTCGGGGGCGGGAATATCGCGCAGCCTCTCTGCGCATTTGCCGATCAGCTTGGTTTTTCGGTTGTGGTTGTGGATGATCGCGCAAAATTTGTCAGCCGTCCTCGCTTTCCGGAAGCGTCGGAGCTGGTCTGCGATGAATTTCCGGAAGCAATCAAAAAACTGAAAATCCGGCCGGCCGATTATATTTGCGTAATTACGAGAGGGCACCAGTACGATGCCGACTGCCTGCGGGCCATCCTTCCGGGAATTATGCCGAAGTATCTGGGGATGATCGGATCGAAAAGGAGAACAATCGCCCTGTTGAATTTACTGGAAACAGAAGGATTCCCGCGGGAGAGACTGGATCAGATTCATACACCGATCGGGCTTGACATCGGAGCGTTAACGGTGAAAGAGATCGCGGTTTCGATTCTTGCCGAACTGATCGCCGGGCGAAGAAAAAATCTGAACCGGCGTTCCAAAAGCCACCTTCTGACGAACGAGGACATCGATGAAAACCTGATCCGGTTTATTGCGGAGGATGAGACTCCAAAGGCGCTGCTTCTTGTTACGGAGACGAGCGGTTCGACTCCGGTCAAATCCGGTTCGTACATGGCCGTAACGGACTTTATGAAGCAGGTGGGCACGATCGGGGGAGGCTGCGGAGAGAGCGCGGTTCTGCACGATGCAGTCTCTCTGATCGGGACAGGAAAAAAGAAAGTTGTTACAGTCAACATGAGTAACGAGATCGCGTCGGAGGAAGGAATGGTCTGCGGAGGATCCATGAAAGTGCTGATTGAGGATGTTCCCGTCAGTGAATAGAGAGGTGCGGAATAATGAACCGGAGAGGAGCCGTCTGGAGAATTTTATTTTATCTGGCAGGAACGGTTTTACTGTCTATGGGGTTAACGTTGAATACGAAAACGGAGCTCGGAACGGCGCCGATCCTGACACTTCCGCTTGCGCTTTCGGAGATTTTGCAAATTCATTTTTCCGTGCTGGTGTTTATTCTGTATGCGGTTTTCACGACTCTTTCCTTTCTTCTGGCGGAGCGGCCGGGGAGAGTGAAAATTCTGCTGCAGTTTCCGTTCAGTTTTGCGTTCAGTATGCTGCTTGAATTGTGGGGCGGTGTTTTCTATTTCTCGTTTACGGCTGTGTGGCAGCAGTATTTGCTGCTTCTGGCCGCGATGATGCTGACGGCGGCAGGGGTTTCCTGCATGATTAATATGGAACTGATCACGAATCCGGCGGACGGATTCGCGGATACCGTCGGGCGCCTGACAGGGAAGGGCGTGGGAACAGGAAAAAATATCGTTGATATTACATGTGCGCTCTGTGCGATGCTGATCGGGCTGGCAGTACGGCGCCGCCTGATGGGTGTGGGGATCGGAACGGTGATTTCGATGGTGGCCGTTGGCCGTTTTATCGCCATCTTCCAGAAACTGTTCCGGAAAAAAATGAGAACGATTGCCGGCATGAATGAAAGCGCGTGAAGCACGGGTCATCGGAGAATGCGAAATGTGCCGCCTGGCGGCGCATTTCGCAGTGGTCGTGATCATGTTTGTGATCACGATCCGGCAGGAAAATGCTGATAAATGATACTGTTTTAATTTTGAGGAGATTAACAGATGAATTTAAGGAAGGTTTCGGCTGTGGCATTGGTGTTTGGAATGACAGCATGTATGGTTACAGGCTGCGGAAGCAGTTCAGAGCCGGCAGCGTCTTCTTCCGGCGCGGGCCTGGCTTCATCCGGTTCCGTATCGTCGGCATCGGAAGGGGCGGGCACGGCCTCGGAGAGTGCGGTTTCGGCGTCGGAAGCGGGTGGAAGCGATGCAAAAACAGAGATTCATGTTTTCATTGCGGCCAGTCTGAATAATGTGATGCAGGAGGTCGCGGAGAAATTCAACGAGCAGTATCCGAATGTTACCGTTACGTATAACGCGGACAGCTCAGGAAAACTTATGACCCAGATTGAGGAAGGATACGCCTGCGATGTATTCTTTTCGGCAGCACAGAAGCAGATGGATCAGCTGGAGGGGGAAGGTCTTGTTGTAGATGGTACGAGAAAAAATGTCGTCAACAATCAGGTTTGTATCATCACAAGAAAAGACAGCGGAACAAAGGTGACCGGGCTTGATACCCTGAAAGACGCAGCGAGTATCGCGCTGGCGGACGGCTCGGTGCCGGTCGGAAAATATACGAGGGAAGCTCTCGTGAACGCCGGCATCCTCGCGAAGGTTGATGATCCGTCAAAGATTACGACACAGGAAATTTCCGATGCGCTTGGCGGGGTGGAAATCAGTGAGCAGTCAAACGTGAGCAAGGTTCTGACTGCGGTTACAGAAGCTTCCTGCGAAGTGGGAACAACTTATTATTCGGACACATATGGTCAGGATGATCAGATTAATATTATTCAGAAGATCCCGTATGATCTGACCGGCAATGTGCTTTATCCGATTGCTCAGATCAAGAACGACGAAGCGGATGCGACGGAGCAGAAGGCAGCGGAAGATTTCACGAAATTCGTAACGTCTGATGAAATGAAGGAAATCTTTCAGAAATATTATTTTGACACAGCGGTTGAGTAATACGTAACAGGGCTGTTCTGGAGCAGATTTACAGTCCGGCTGCGGGGAAGGACCGGGAGAGGGTGCAAATGAGCGAAGTGGAAGCAGTATTAAAAAATCTGGATTGGAGCCCGCTGATTATCTCCCTGAAAACAGGGGTTGTTGCTACGGCAATCGCTTTTTTTCTCGGGATTCTGATCGCAGAGAAACTTATGTATTCCGGCAGGACAGCAAGATCGGTACTGGATGGGATCCTGACGCTTCCTCTCGTGCTGCCGCCAACCGTGGTCGGATTTTTTCTGCTCCTTCTCTTTAGCAAGAGAAGACCGTTCGGCAGTTTTCTGTATGAACAATTTGGAATCAGGGTGGTGCAATCGTGGCTCGGCTGCATCATCGCTGCCGTTGTAATTTCGTTTCCGCTGATGTATCGGAACGCCCGATCTGCTTTTGAGCAGGTTGATGTGAATCTGATATATGCGGCGCGGACGCTCGGGATGTCTGAAATCAGCATCTTTTTCCGGGTTATCGTACCTTGTGCAAAGCCGGGAATCCTCTCCGGAACGATTCTCACGTTTGCGCGGGCGATGGGGGAGTATGGGGCGACCTCCATGCTTGCCGGCAATATTCCCGGAAGGACCGCGACAATTTCTCAGAAGGTAGCCATGGTTATGCAGGATCAGGATTATCTGACAGCGGGGATCTGGGTTGCCGTTATCGTAATTATTTCATTTGGAATTATTTTTCTGCTGAACTATGTGACGATGAGAAAAGAACATCAAATAAGAAAGTGGTGAGAAGGTGGACCTTGTACTGGATATCAGAAAAAGACTGGGAAATTTTGATATGCAGGTGCGCTTTTCAACCGACTGCAAAAGAATCGGTATTCTCGGGCCGTCAGGTTCCGGGAAAAGCATGACGCTGAAAATGATCGCCGGAATTGAGTCTCCGGATGATGGGAAGATCTGCTTCGGGGAACGCGTGCTGTTTGACCGTAATCAGAGGATTAATATGAAACCGCAGAAACGGAAGGTCGGGTATCTGTTTCAGAATTATGCGCTGTTTCCGAATATGACAGTGGAACAGAACATCGGGTGCGGGCTGAAAAAACAGGAACGGCAGGAGGTTGCGGACCGGATGGTCGAAAAGTTTCATATCGGGGAACTTCGGAACCGGATGCCCGGCATGCTGTCTGGAGGTCAGCAGCAGAGAGTCGCGCTTGCAAGAATTATGGCGCAGTCGCCGGATTTAATCCTTCTTGATGAACCGTTTTCAGCGCTGGATGTGTATCTGAAGGATCAGCTGCAGCGGCAGATGGAAGAATTTCTTGCGGATTATTCCGGTGCGGTAATTCTTGTTTCGCATGATCGCGATGAGATTTATCGGTTCTGTGATGAACTCTGTGTCATTGATGAGGGCCATGTCGATGCGTTCGGAGAGACAGAACGCATTTTCAGGCTGCCGGAGACAGAAACGGCTGCCAGATTAACCGGCTGCAAAAATGTGACTCCCGTCGAGAGAATGGATGCGCATAGTGTATTGGCAGCGGAATGGGGAGTGACCTTTCATTTCCGGACGGAGGTGCCGCAGGGAACAAGACACATCGGGATCCGTGCGCATGATTTTCTGCCAGTCTGGGGAGAGCAGAAAGAGAATTGCATTCCTGTCGGAAGTTATAGAAGTGCGAAGCTTCCGTTTGAGACGAAATACTACATCAGTCCGGCAGAGGCAAACGGACAGGAGCCAGTCTGCTGGTTTATTCAGAGAAACCGGATGGAAGAGATCAATAAGAAAGGGATGCCGGATTATCTGAAAGTTGATGAAGAAAAAGTGATGTTTCTTAAATAAAGAAGGTGGTTTCCCAAGAAGGGACACCTTCTTTTTTGCATATCCGCAGGGCATTGTATAATTTAAACCGGAATCCGGCCGCACTTTGTTTCAACAGGAATTTATGTTATTATATATTTAATATTGCCTGCGACAGGCAGGCTTCGCCGAGTCATCCGGCGGAGCCGCGCAGCAGAGGTGTGGACGGACTTGAACTCATGAATTATGTAGTATTTGATCTGGAATGGAATCAGTGCCCTTACGGAAAGGCCAGGGAGAATCGGAAGATTCCGTTTGAAATAATTGAAATCGGAGCGGTTATGCTGGATCAGGACAGGAACTGTGTGGAAACATTCCACCGCGTGATCCGTCCGAAGGTATACCGGCAGCTTCATTACCGGACGAAAGAGATTGTCAATCTGACGATGGAGGATCTCCGGAAGGGGATGCCATTTCCCCTGGCCGTCCGGGATTTTCTTGAGTGGGCCGGAAGGAATTCGATATTCTGTACCTGGGGATGCGTCGATCTGAACGAGCTCCAGCGAAATATGAATTACTACGGGCAGCTGAGGCTGCTGCCGGGGCCGTTCCATTACTATGATGTGCAGAAGCTGTTTTCCATCGCGTTTGAGGACGGGAGGACGTGCAGGGCGCTGAATTACGCCGCCGATCTTCTGAGGCTTGACGAGGAGGAAGAGTTCCACAGCGCGATGGCGGATGCAAAGTACGCAGCGGAGGTGTTCCGGAGAATTCCCAAAGAGCTGCTTCCGGAGAACGATTCGCTGAATGTCTACCAGAATCCGAAGTCGAAGACGGAGGAGATTCATACCGTCTACAACCAGTATTCCCTGTATATTTCACGCGAATTCGCGACGAAGGAAGAAGCGATGCGCGATCCGGAGGTCCGGTCCGTCTACTGCAGCAAGTGCGGAAAAAAGGCGCGCCGGAAGATTCAGTGGTTCGCGGCCGGATCGCAGAAGTACGTCTGTCTCGCGCTCTGTCCGGTTCACGGCCTTCTGCAGGGCGTCATCCGGATGAGAAAAAGCGAGAGCGGCGCGGTCTATGTGAAGAAGATCGTCGCCCCGTGCACGGAGGCGCAGGCGGAGCTGATTCGAAGGAGAAGGGATGCTCTGCGGGAGAAAAGACGCCGGAGAAGGCGGCAGAATGAGGAAAAATTGAGTGCAATGTCTTGACAGGCAATGCGAAGCATTCCTATACTAAGGCGTTAGATTATGCCCCGGCGCTCACGAGAACGGCGCCGGAAGATGGAGGAAATATGTATCAAAAAGTAGACCCGAAGTTAAATTTTATCGAAAAAGAGCAGGAAACCGGGGCTTTCTGGAAAGAGAATCATATCTTCGAGAAGAGCATGAAGCAGCGCGAGGGCTGCCCGCGGTACACGTTTTATGACGGACCGCCGACCGCGAACGGCAAGCCGCATATCGGCCACGTTCTGACCCGTGTCATCAAGGATATGATCCCGCGCTACCGCACGATGAAGGGATATCAGGTTCCGCGCAAGGCCGGATGGGACACCCACGGACTGCCGGTTGAGCTCGAGGTCGAGAAGAAGCTCGGACTGGACGGAAAGGATCAGATCGAGAAATACGGCATTGAGCCGTTCGTCAAACAGTGCAAAGAGAGCGTATGGAAATATAAGAGCATGTGG
>ONLT01000176.1 GCA_900318755.1 uncultured Eubacteriales bacterium | reverse complement strand
CTGCGTGCTGCGTCGCGTACTTCTCAAGCAGCGTCTGGATTTCCATGGACTCGGACATCTTCAGTGCAAGCCCCGTCATGTCTCCATAGATGATCCCGGATTTTCCGGCGGCGAGCGTCGGCATGTTGTCCGATACGTAGACAGGCTTTCCGAGCAGCGTATAGCCCCACGGCTGCGCGAAGTCGCGGTTCAGGAGGAAATTCCCCTGTCCGTCCTTCATCTTCCGGATCGCGGTCCGCGTGGCCTTGTTCATAATGAAAGCCGCGTTGCCCTGATACATGTCCGGAACCATCTCCTGCAGATCGATCAGCTCATCCGCCGTAATGGCCGCTGCCGCTGCCGCCGTGATGACCTGCTTCGCCCCGCTCAGTCCTTCCACCTTGTCGGACGTGCCGGTGAGCAGCTCATGCTCGATAAACTCCGCAATCGCCTCCGCCATATGACTGATCACGAAGCCCACAAGGTCAAACTGCGTATTGTTGATCAGGGACTTGCTGATCAGCGTCAGAGACCCCGCAAGGTATCCGTTCAGCGTGATGTTCCCGAATTTGCCGGAAGAACTCTCAAGCTCCTTGAACTCGTCCGCGTAGGCCATCGTGATCTTGTCGCTTCCGGCTTCATAGTACGGGATCGTCAGCGTTCCGGGCACATTGTAGATATCCGCCATGCTGTAGATCGGACAGATTTCCTTCACCTTTTCCACAATCTTGCCGGCAATGGATTTCGGGATGACGGCCCCGTTGGTCCCCATGTCCATATTGGCCGCCGCACGCTCCTCCGCCGTACCGCGGATATAGGCGTCAAACGCACGTTCCTCCGCCTCTTCCTGATCCTTCTCCGTATGGCCGTCCTCTTCCTTCGCGGCTTCAACCTTTGTCAGCTTCCTCTGCGCGTTGTAGTTCTCAATGGTGCGGTCAATGGCCCTCACCTCGGCTTCCATCTCGTGGAACTTCTTGTCCTCATCGTCCGACATGGCCCGGTTCTCCGCTTCCGCGGCGTCTGTCATCGCCTTCATCTGGGCAATGAGGAGAGCTCTTTTTTCAAGCAGTTCTTTCATTCATTTTCCCCTTTCGTGAGTTCTTTCAGTGTTTCTTTATATGCTTTCAGCCTGTCTTTCGTCAGGTCTTCCAGCTCAGCCTGGTCTTCCTGCCCCCGTTCCTCCGTCATGATCTCGTCCTCTCCTCTGACCTCGAACGAAGTCGCGTTGTAGCAGGGCACTTTGTTGACGATGAGGCTCACCTCACTCAGGTCAAGATCCCTGATATGCCTCAGCGGAAGCGCGTTTTCCCCGCGCTCCTCCATATCGCTGGTGACATGGCTCATCCGGAAGGACCATCCCCGGACCTTCCCGTTCTTTGCGGCGTCAATGGCCCGCTCATCCGTGATTATCGCATCGGCATACAGTCCAATGGCATCTTCCTTCAGATGCAGCGTCCCGGCGGTCGTCGATGCCAGCAGGCGGCTGTCGTTATGATCCTCCAACAGCCGTATCTCTCCGGCCCGTTCGATTGCCCTGGCAAACACGCCCGGCTCGATCTGCTCCACAAACTGCCCGCCGGTCTGCGACCGAAGCGGGCGGCTCATCCGATCCACCGCATTGACATAACCCGTAATGTGCATCCCGTCAGCTCTCAGTTCTGCCTTCATTCTCATCACCTCCCTTCATCATCTGTCTTCCGGCCATCGTGGCCGTCTGGTTGGTATTCGGTGTATAGATCTGCTTCGTCTTCGGGTCAAACAGCACGCTGTCGAGCCCGAGTGTCACCCAGTCGATCCCCAGCGGCTCCCAGTCCTCCATGCGCCGGACTTCATCCACCTGAAGGAAATTGCTCTTCAGTGCAATACTGTATGCCTCGAACCGGTCTTTGATATTGCCCCTTGTCAGCTCTTTTGTGTCAAAGCTGAAATACCGGTCCTTCTTCTCATCTTCACGCAGAAGATCCCGGTTCAGGCTGCACTCAATATCCGACAGCAGGTTGATAATCGTCCGGAGCCTGGTCTTTTCGTCCCCGTCGAGTCCGAACACCTTCCGGATCTCCGAATCGTTCAGCTTTTTATTCTCCTCCAGCTGCATCTCCACGCTGGTGTTCGAGGATTCCTTGAATGTGATGCCGTCGTTCAGCACGACGACATTTTCCTCATTGGTGCTGTACAGCTTGTGGAACGCGCTCCGAAGCGCTTTCATCGCATCCGTGGACAGATGCTTTGTGCTCTGGAGAAAGCCTTTCTTGTTTCCGCCCTTCTTTACGAGGCTGTTCTCATACTTCAGCGTATAGTAACCGACCGACAGCTGACATCCGTTCTGCTCGACGATGCTTTTCCCCCGCATTCCGTCCGGCGTATTCCGGAGGAGCTTGAACCACTCGAACGGATAGTAAGACCGTCCGTTGCAGAGGATGTTGTAATCCTTGAAAATCGGGTCATTGTTCGTCTGGAACGAAATACGGTTCTCCTCGACGTAATGGAGGCTTCTCACCATCCCGTTCTCCATGTGGATATAGGCATAGCCTCCCTTTCCGAGGTAATAATCACGCAGTATGGAACGCCAGAACTGCCTCGCGGTCAGGGTGTCTCCGGTGTCCTGGTTGAGCAGCCGCACGCGCCAGTCGTCAGACACCTCCCTAACCCGGTCATCCTTCCGCTGATAGAGCCTGATCGGGAGGCTTGCCACTGTCCCGGCGATATAGTCGATGCATTCACAGACAGACGGGATCTCAAGTGCCTTTTCCTTCGTCATGTCGTCCCCGCCCAGCATGGAGCGGATCAGCGCCGCTGCCGTATCCGGATCACTTTCTTTCAGGTTCACCTCCGGCTCCGCCCTGATCTCCGTCCTCTTCCGGTTCCAAAATGCCATTTCATTCTTCCTCCTCATGTCTGAACCACGAATCCATCGTCAAAAATAATGTCCTGCTGGAGCAGGTACACCGCATCGATCAGCGCCGCGACTTCATCCACCTTGCCTGTCGATTTCTTCTTGTTGACGTACCGGTTCATGTTGGTGTCAAAGGTACATCTTGCATTTTCAAAGTTATTTTCCAGCAGAAGGTTCTTCTCATACAGGAACCGCTTCCCCAGCACGCTCTCATACAGCAGCTTCGTCGGCGGGTGGAGCGTATCCGAATGCTGCCGAATCTCGACGGTGGTAAACCGTTCGCTCCATTTCTGCGCGGAGCTCATCGCGTTATACCGGTCATATCCGATTGCTATGATCTCCACGCCGAACCGCTCTTCCAGATCAAAGACATACTGCTCAATCGTCCCGTAATCCACGGTCAGGTCTCCGCAGGCAATGCATTGCCCGCTCTGTATGAACCTCCTGTAGTCCGTATGTTCCGTTTTGTTCTTCTCATCAATCCGGTCAGCCGGAATGAAAGCCATCACATGCGCAAGGATCCGGTTGTCATCGTCCGCTGACACCATCGCAACCGCGCAGTTATCATTAGACATCGCCAGATCGACACCGATATAGACCGGCCGCCCGGACCAGTCGATATGATCCGTCCGGCACTCCTTTACGGCGTCGATCGGCACGAAGCTCTCCGTCCCGGATCCCTGATAGACGATATTGCAGTGCTTCGTGACAAAGTTTTCCCTCAGGTTTTCCTGTGCGATCGCCTTCCGCCGCTTGTCTATCAGGTCATCCCAGACATCCGGTATTTCCAGCGCCAGCGGGTTCGCATGGCGCAGGACGCTGTCGTTTTCCATCCAGTTCTTCGTGTCATCCGGCTCATAGAGGAGCGCGAAGTACTTGTCATCCGGCTCGATTCCGTCCAGCACCTTTTTTGCATACGCCACTTCATCCTCAAACGGGTTCTGCACAGTCGGGTATTTTGTGGAGATCACAAACCCAAGCCGGTTCTGTACCAGCAGCTGCCCGGACCGCATCGCCTCAACCGCATAGGCGTTCGGGAGCGCGCCCACCTCATCCGCGATGAATACGCTCGGTTCCTTTCCATCCAGCCGGTTGACGCTGAAATTCAGCGGCGTATAGGTTGACCGTGTCGGCTTATGCCGGATCACGTCCCGCAGGATCTTAAACTCCCCGTCCTCGAACACATCCGCGTTCGACCGGATCAGCGGTTCAATCGCCTGCTTGATTTCCCTGGCCAGCTGACCGTCCGGCGCAACAGAGAAAAACCGGCTGTATCCCGGTTCCAGATAGAACAGCAAAATAAAAAGAACGGCGACCGTAAAGGTCTTCCCGTTCTTTCTCGCGATTTCCAGAATGACGGACTGATACCGTCTCATCCGTATGTCCTTGCGATGGACCACGCAAAGGACCGCCGTGATCAGCAGCCATTGCCATCCGGCGAGCGAATGGTAAATGCTTTCTCCCGCCTTCGGCCCTTTTGCCATCTTCAGCACCTTGGTGATCTTGTATATTTTCTTCAGCAGACGGTCCGCAATGCAGTAAGTCGAGTTTTTACCGTCCCAGATTTCTATAAACTCCCTGCATTGGATCCTGACATACTTCGGGGCGTCAATCGCCCCGCTGCACACCTCCCTCGCGTACTCCGCTGCCGGATCAGTCGTCTTCTTCGTTTAAGATATCCATGAGGGACGGCTTTTTTTCCTCGTTCTGCGTGACGGCTCCGGAATACTTTGCCCTTGCCTGCGGACTCAGTCCGAGTTCGCCGCAGTACCGGAACCATTCGGTTGACAGTTCTTTCATCGTCCGGATAAACGCCGCGTCCTGAAGCACTTCCGGGTTCTGGTTGGCCTGCCTGTCCAGCGCCTGAAGCCGGTCGATCGTGATCGCCGCCCGGTTCAGAACATAGACATCAAGGTTTCCAAGCGTATTGGTCGACTCCCGTTCATGTACGATGTTCCAGAATATGTTCTGCTGCGGTTCCGTCAGGTAGTCATCGGGCACCAGCTTGTCGCTTTTCCCCGTCATCTTCTTTTCTACCTTCGTTCTTTTCCTGTTCTTGACCGCCGTATGCCCCGTTTTTGAAGATGACGGCGTCGCCGGCCTTCCTGGCATAGTCTTAACCTCCTGAAATTTGATTTTTGGCATATTTTATATTCCGACGCCGGCCGTAGGTCGGGAAAACTGCGGAAAATTGATCCAGTGAACCCTGGGGG
>ONLT01000080.1 GCA_900318755.1 uncultured Eubacteriales bacterium | reverse complement strand
TCAACGTCGATGACGATGGAAGGCTTTGCGGTGATGTGGCCTTCAGCGAGGTGGAGCCGATCACAGCCGCAATCACCCCGGTGCCTTCCGGCGTCGGCTCCGTAACCACGGCGGTCCTCGCCAAACACGTCATCGAAGCCGCCGAAAAAACACTCTACAGGAAAAGCTTCTGAATTCGGATTGCCGACGGACTGCTTATCTTATGAATCGTGATGGAAGACCGTGTCCGCTACGTGCACGGTCGCCATCGCATCCTTTGCGTAGAAATCCGCACCGATCTGCTCCGCGTACTCCGGATTCATCACAGCACCGCCGACGACGGTCACCGTATCCGGTTTTTCCTTTTTCAGGAGACGGATCGTCTCTTCCATGTTTACCACCGTCGTCGTCATCAGCGCACTTAAGCCCACCAGGCGGACGTTGTTCTTTTTCGCCGCCTCCAGAATCACTTCCGGCGGGACGTCCCGTCCAAGATCAATCACTCCGTACCCGTAATTTTCAAGAAGGACCTTGACGATATTCTTTCCGATGTCGTGGATATCGCCCTTTACCGTCGCGAGAATGACCGGCTCCTTCTTTTCGGATCCGTCATCCTTCATGTACTGCTTTACAACCTCAAAAGCCGCCTTTGCCGCCTCCGCGCTCATCAGCAGCTGCGGGAGAAAGAGCGTCCCCTTCTCAAATTCCTGACCGACGCGGTCCAGCGCCGGAATCAGCTGGCCGTTGACCAGATCAAGAGGCGGCTGGCCTCCTTCCAGGGCGGTTCTGGCCGCTTCCGCCGCTTTTTTATCCATACCGCGCTCAATGCAGTCGCGCAGTGTGCCGACCGGTCCGCCGGACGTGACATCCGTGCGGGTTCCGTTCGAAGCACCGGTGCCGCCGGCCGCTCCCGATCCCCCAGCCGGATTGTTCAAAACTGACGCGGAAGAAGACGGCGCCTTTGTTCCAGAATACGTGCGGATATAGGACTCACACCGCTGATCCAGCCCCGAGAGTACGAGGAACGAACGGTACGCATTCATCATCGCTTCATTGTTCGGATTGATGATCGCGCAGGAGAGTCCGCTTTGCATCGCCATCGTAAAGAATGTTCCGTTGATCAGCTCCCTCCTGGGCAGCCCGAAGGAAATATTCGATACGCCCAGAATCGAATGCATCCCCAGTTCATCACGAATCCGGCGGAGCGTTTCCAGCGTGACGACCGCAGACTGCTGATCGGAAGAAACCGTCAGAGCGAGCGCGTCAAACACGAGATCCTTCTTTTCGATTCCGTATTCCGCTGCGGTCCGGATCAGTTTTTTCGCCACCGCAATCCGTCCGTCCGCCGTCTCCGGGATCCCGTTCTCATCGAGCAGAAGTCCGACTACGACTCCGCCGTATTTTTTGACGAGCGGGAACACCGCCCGCATGCTTTCTTCCTTGCCGTTGACCGAATTGATCATCGGTTTTCCGTTGTAATGGCGCATCGCCCGCTCCATCGCCTCCGGATCCGATGTGTCGATCTGGAGCGGAAGAGCAGTGACGCTCTGAAGCCTTTTCACAACCGCGTCAATCAGATCCGGTTCACAGATCTCCGGAAGTCCCACATTCACGTCCAGAATATCCGCGCCGGCGTCCTCCTGACGGAGTCCCTCGGTCAGAATGTAGTCGATGTCGTTGTTTTTCAGCGCTTCTTTGAACTTCTTTTTACCGGTCGGATTGATCCGCTCACCGATGATTGCCGGCTTTCCGCCGAGTTCGACCGCTTTTGAAAATGAGGTGACGACGGAGCGATCTTTTCTGACCGGTTCGTGAAACGGCAGATCCCGGCAGAGACTGATTTCCCTGCGGATGTGCTCCGGCGTCGTCCCGCAGCATCCTCCGACTGCATGCGCCCCGAGCCGTGTGATCTCCTGCATATACTGCGCGAATTCATCCGGTGTGATGTCATAGTACGTATGGCCGTTTCTGCTTCGCGGAAGCCCGGCGTTCGGGTTTACGATCACAGGAACCGACGCGGCAGTCAGGAACCGCTTCACAATCGGAATCATCTGTTTCGGTCCCATACCGCAGTTCACGCCCAGCGCGTCAACGCCGAGTCCCTCGAGCATCGCGGTCACGGACTCCGGCGTGCCGCCGGTCAGCATCTTTCCCGTCTCGTCAAACGTAAGTGTGATAAAGACCGGAAGACTGCAGTTTTCCTTCGCCGCCAGAACAGCGGCCTTCGCCTCGTAGGAATCCGCCATCGTTTCGATCAGGACGAGATCGGCACCCGCCCGGCTTCCGATCCTCACAACCTCGCCGAAAAGCTCAACGGCGCGCTCAAACGGAAGATCTCCCATCGGTTCAAGCAGCTTGCCGGTGGGCCCGATGTCGAGCGCGATAAAGGCGTCCTCACGGTCCGCATCTTTTCTCGCCCGGTCTGCAATCTGAACCGCCGAGGTCACAATCTCCTCGAGCTGATCCGGATATTTCAGCCGGTTTGCACCGAACGTATTCGTGTTAAAAATGTCGCATCCGGCTTCAAGATAGGCGCGGTGCATCGACGCGACGCGCTCCGGATGAATCAGGTTCCAGGTCTCAGGAAATTCGCCTGCAGCAAGTCCCATTTCCTGCAGCATTGTACCGGAAGCCCCGTCAAAAAAGAGTCTTTTCCTGCCGATCGGAATATCACGTCTCATAGCATCCTCCATAAATATCTGCGGTTCCTGAATTTTCTGTTGATTGTTGCTGCCTGCGGTATTTGCAGTGCGCCTGTTATCTTGCGGTATCCCAGGTGCTGCTGTTATCTGCGGTATTCGCAGTCCGTCTTCGCGCAGGATTCGCATCCCTTCGGGTGGCAGATCACCGGCACGTCCGAAACTCCGATGACCGCCGTGACCGATTTTGACGGCATCATCAGAAGCGAATCGGTCAGAGTGAGGCCGATCTGCTTCGGAGCGTCCAGAACGCGGATCAGGTCACGCTGAACCTCCAGCGGACAGTCACCGTATCCAGGGGAGTAGCGAGGTCTTGTAAACAGCCCTTCCGCAGAAACTTCTTTCCGGATTTTTTCGTTCACCGTGTCACACCACGTCTCAATCATCGCGGCGGATGCGGCCTGGTAGATCACCGCGTCACTCATTTTAACGACCTGGGCGCGGGAGATCAGACGGTCCGGTCCGACCCCAAGCGTCGCTCCGAACAGGTAAACTTCGGAGCAGTTTGCCAGATTCTTCGAAAGACTGTGGCTAACAATCGTGATTCCGGCGAACCGCAGCGTTTTCTCGTCAATTTGCTCCAAAGGGAAACGACGCACAATCGATTTCGGCAGGACCGCATCCTGCAGTTCCCGCTCGCATTTTTCAATTTCAGACATAAGAAGCGCGTCCGGTCCGTTTCCTCTTCGAAAACCGAGATAGCGGAGCACCTCTTTCTGGTCAATTTCAATCATGATCTCACGCTCTCAAATCAATGCTCATCCGATGATCGCGGAGAGGCTTTCCATGATCCCCGCCGCGATTGCCGGTTTGTTCATCGTGTAGACATGGATGTGGTTTACGTCATTTGCGATCAGATCAATAATCTGCTCCGTCGCGTAGATGATTCCTGCCTGCTTCATCGCCGCGGGATTGTTCCCGAACCGGTCGACAATCGACTTAAAACGCGCCGGAAGATAGGTGCCGGAGAGCGATACGGTTCTCGCTACCTGATTCGCATTCGTGATCGGCATAATACCGGCCAGAACCGGCACGGTAATTCCGGCCTCGCGGATTCTGTACAGGAAATTGTAAAGAATACTGTTGTCAAAGAACATCTGTGTCGTCAGAAAATCGCAGCCCGCATCGACCTTCTCCTTCAGATGGCGGATATCCTCATCCTTCGTCGCGCATTCCACGTGTCCCTCCGGGTAGCAGGCGCCTCCGATGCAGAAATCGCCCTGATCGCGGATGTCGCGGATCAGCTCGCAGGCGTACCGGTAATCGTTCGCTCTGCGGCCGTCCTTCGGAATGTCGCCGCGAAGCGCCATAATATTCTCGAAACCGCGCTGTTTGAACTGACTGATCATGTCACGGACATGCTCCTTCGTCGATGACACACAGGTCAGATGCGGAAGCACCTCGACGCCGTAGTTGTCCCTGAGGTTCTGGGCGATATTCAGCGTGTACTCACTCGTTCCGCCTCCCGCTCCGTATGTCACGCTCAGAAAATCCGGACGAAGCGCGGCGATTTTCACCGTTGCCGACTCGACCGAGCGATAATTATCCGCGGTTTTCGGCGGAAACACTTCAAATGAAACGGTAACCTTCTTGCTGTTCAGAATATCCTTGATGCGCATTGCGATTCTCCTTGTTTCGTATCTCTTATGAAAAACGGGCCGTCCTGACCGGACGGCCTACTTATAATACCATTATTATTTTTCGTTTTCCATTGCCCTGACAACAAATTCTTCAGAAAAAGCGAAGCAGTCCGAAAACCTTTCCGAGTATCTCCAGCTGATCCCTCACGATGATCGGATCCATGGAGTCATTTTCAGGCTGAAGCCGGATATACCCGTCTTCCCGGTAAAATGTTTTTACCGTCGCGGAATCGCCGAGAAGCGCGACGACGATGTCCCCGTTTTCAGCGGCCGGCGTCTTTTCGACAACAACGTAGTCGCCGCTGAAGATGCCGGCATTAATCATACTGTCGCCGCGAACCTTCAGAATAAAGCACGGATTGTTGGGCAGGCGGTCGACCGGCATCGGCAGATACGTTTCAATCTGTTCCACCGCCAGGAGCGGAGTGCCTGCGGCGACGCGGCCGAGCACCGGGATCTGAACGACCGATTCATCCGACTGCGGCGGGGCATCTGTCCCGTTCCGGTCAGAAGAGAGCGCTCCGATTCGAAGATCCTGAAAATCATCATCCAGAATCTCGATCGCCCGGGGTTTATCAGGATCTCTCGCAATCAGCCCCTTCTCCTCTAGCGCATTCAGATGAAAATAGACGGAGGCCGTGGATTTCAGTCCGACTGCCGTACAGATCTCGCGAACGGTCGGAGGATACCCTCTCGTCAGAATTTCTTTCTTTATATAGTTAAGGATCTCCTTCTGCTTCTTTCCCGGTTCCTTTGTTTTTGCCATAAAATATACCTCCTGGGTTGATTGCCTTTACATAATAGCACACCGTTTTCCGGAAGGCAATCAAAATCAAACAAATGTTCTAAACAAAATGTTGACAAACATCCGTTCTAGTGATAGACTTCAGTCATAACAAACCGAACATTTGTTTTATTTTTGCCTGACGTTCAGTTTTACCGGAGTGCTGCGTTCTTACAGTGACGATTCCGGATTCGGGTGAGGGGAGAGGATAACTATGAACACAAGAAACAGACGCAGAGGAGTTTCATTCAGGACACGGCTGATGATTCTGATCGCAGCGGCAGCCGTAACAATCGGGATCACGGTATTCACCTCGCAGAAAACGAAAGCGGATCCCGCAGATTTATATAAGTATTACACCAGCTATGAGGTAAAGAGCGGCGATACTCTCTGGTCAATCGCGAAGGAATACAGCGGAAACGGAGCATACGATACCGTCACGAGCTATATTGATGAAGTATGTTCAATCAATCATCTCCCCAGCGACCGGATTTATGCAGGCAATGAAATCTGCATCCCGTATTATTCGACCGAGTACAAAAAATAACGCGACAGCTTTCGATTTTTTCGATACCCCTATATATCATTCCCTGAAAAGGGGGCTGGTGACCCAGCCCCCTTTTCGCACAATTATCTTTTTTTGAGAAGATGCACAAACCAATTGATTATCCGAGAATTGCCTTGCGGAGTTTGGAAGCAACTTCCTCGCACTCCTCATCGGTTGTGAGTTTCTTGCGGTTCGGATCCATCTCGAACGTTCCGCCCCACTCGAACCCATCCTTGTACTTCGGTACGAGATGCATGTGCATGTGACCCGCGGTGTCGCCGTAAGCGCCATAATTCACCTTGTCCGGATGATAGACATCATGGATCGCCTGAGAAACTTTTGCGACGCCCTCAAAGTAAGCAGAACGCTGCTCCGATGTCAGATCGATCAGCTCTGCGACGTGCCATTTGGCCGCGACAATGCATCTTCCGGGATGAGACTGCTCCTTGAAAATATAGACCTTGCTTGCCGGTAACTCGCAGACCTTGTAACCAAACTTTGCGACGATATCGCCCTCTGCACAATAAGCACAATCCGGATGTTCAACTGCCATAACAAATACCTCCTTGCCTGTAAACGTTCACTCCGATTATCATACAACAATTCGTTTTGTCCGTACAGTTTTTTTTGCTTTGACGGGAGGCTCCCGCTTCTTTATAATAATAGAGGCAACAGGGCAGGAGGAGAAGAGCAATGGAACCTTCAGTGATACTGCAGCAGATGGGTGTGATCCTGATCCTCGTGTTGATCGGCGTTTTTCTTTCCCGGAAAAATATATTAAACGACACCGTCACGAAAAATATTTCATGGATCATTGTAAATGTCTGCAACCCGGCGGCCATTCTTTCGATGGTGACCGGCGGCGATATTACCACCACGCACGGAGACTTTACCGTCGGACTGGTTCTGTGTGTTCTGCTCTATATCTTTCTCTGTGTCTTCGGTATGGCGATGCCTTATATTCTCCGAATCCGGCCCGAAGAACAGAAACGGTATTACAGTGTCATCACCGTTTACACGAACACAGGCTTTATCGGAATCCCGCTCGCAAAAGCGCTTCTTTCAAGCAATGAGATGATCTATGTAATCATCTGCAATATTATTTACACCATTTCATTCTACTCGCACGGAGTCCACCTTCTGAGCACGAAAAAAGTGCGGTTCCGGATCCAGAATCTGATGAACCCGGGTATCATCATGGCGATTTTTGCCCTGGTCATTTACTGGTTTGATTTTAAGCTGCCGGAACTTGCGGTGAGCGCGATTACGTACGTCGGAAATCCGACTGTATTTTTATCGATGATTCTGCTCGGCGCATCGCTGGCCAGGCAGCCGTTTTTCGACAATCTGAAGGATGGAAAGCTCTGGGAATTCATCGCGGTCCGGATGATCGTATTTCCGGTCGTGTTCGTCCTTTTTTTGAGAGCAGTCGGTGTCAGCGATCCGGCGATCCGTGCCTACTGCCTGATGATGGCCCTTCCCATCGGAAATCTTCCCCTGATTCAGTCGGAAAAGGAAGGCCGCGATACGACCTTCCTATCAAAAGCCATCATGGTGACGACCGTCGTCTCCTTCCTCACGGTTACATTCCTCATGAGCATCCTGTTCTGACCCGTTCACCGGCTGTTCAGGCCGTAGAATAACGCGAGATAACACGCGAAGTCGCCGATCCGCTTTCGGTCGGAACCGAGCTGATTCCTCCAGATCGTCGGAATTTTGCGCGAAATCATCGCTTCTTCCATCGTATTCAGTGTCACAATAAATGTATCATGAAGAAGTTCGCGCTGCTCTTTGTTGTATTTCTTTTCCTCAGGGCTGAGAAGAAGCCATTCACTCCGAATGCCCGCATAATCGATCGCTTTTGTGATCATATCCGTGTAAAGAGCGACGAGTTCCCTATCGGCCGTCTGAAGAGAAGAGGACAGTTTTTTAAAAATATCGTCCGCTTCACTCAGAAGCATCGTGTCATCTGAGGTGTCCGCATTCCGATTCCAGGATGATCCCACATACTGATTGATTCTTGCCATGATTAATATCCCCCGTGTAATATTATTCCCCTTTGGATGTTATTGTAATACGATTTCAAACGGTATTCAATATTCATGATGAATATTCTGTATATTCTGTATATTCGCCGATCTTCAGGAAACGGCTCCGCTGCTTTACAGCGCGGGACACGATGTGGTAGTATATAAAAGGCGTTTTTTTGAAAAATGGAGCAATTATATGGCAAATCACAAGGATATTAAAATCGGTTCCGCCCTGATTTCAGTGGCAGCCGTCTGCGTAATTTATGCGGCAGCTGGGAAAAAGCGCAGATCCACAGCCGACGATGAACGTGCATGGATCAGAGAATCAGAAAAAATGGAACGGAGAGCTGCGCGTAAACGGGAAAAACGGAAGAAGTTCGCGGATCTTTTTCTGCGCGTCGCCGCAGCGTTGATGGAGCGGCTTCCGATGTGACAGAGGCAGCGGGATTTCCGGTATTGTTCATAACTTTGTAACATCAATCCGCTAAAATAACAGAAATGTTGAAGTGTAATTTCGTACCAGCGAAACGGCACGAAGGAGGGAACGGATCTCATGGATGTGATCATTGACGAGCTCGCCAAAATCGAGAAAGATGCCGCGGCGATTATGGATGACGTGGAAATCAGGAAGAAGAAACTGGACGTCGCGCAGAAGGAGAGAATTGCCAAATTTGACGAGGAAATCAAGGCAAAGACGGAACATGAAATTTCCGGAATTAAAAAAGAACTGGAGGATTCCAGAGAGAAGCAGGTCAGGCAGCTCAGTGACGAATCCCATGAAAAATTCCGGACCATTGATTCCTATTATGAAAACAGCCGGGAGAGAATCGCAGATGAGATTTTCGACCGGATTATAAGGAAGTGATGAAGTGTCAGGTATCGTATCATACAGCGGTCTGACGACAAAAATTATGGCGATGCGAAGCCGGCTTCTGACCCGGGATGAGCTTCATGAAGTGACGATGCAGGAAAATGTCCCGGCAGTTGTTTCCTATCTGAAAAAGAAGCCGGCTTACAGCGGAATCCTCGAAACCGTCGTGCCCTCGGAAATTCACAGGGGTCAGGTGGAGCCGATTCTGCGCGAAACCGTGTACCGTGATTTCAATAAAATATATCTGTTCGCCAATCAGGAGCAGCGCCAGTTTCTGAAAGCGTACTTCATGCGGTACGAGGTATATTTTCTGAAGGAATGCCTTGCAAGGCTGTTCGATCAGAACCATACTCCAGTCGATGTGACGCCGTTCGAAACGTATTTTCACAGGCTTTCGCCTCTGCGTTTTGAGCAGCTTCGAAGTGCGGAATCGATGGGAGAATTCCTCGAAATTCTGAAAAACACGAAATACTACGCGCCGCTCTGCCGCGTCATGCACCTTGATCGGAAAAGCCTGTTTGATTATGAAGCAGCACTTGACCTGTACAGTTTTTCCTGCTTCTGGAAAGAGAAGGATGTAATCGCAGACGGTGTCGACCGGGAGGAGCTGACAGAAATTCTCGGATCAAAATTCGAGATGTTAAATATGCAGTGGATTTACCGCTGCAAACGATATTATAAGATGTCCCGCGCGGAGATTTTTTCGATCCTGATTCCGCTTAATTATCACATCAGCAAGAAAGAACTGACGGAGATGGTGGATGCGGAAGACCTGCCCGCACTGATCCGATGTATGGAGAAGAGTTTTTACGGGCATGCGTTCGGGGCAGCTGATCCGGAACGGATCGAAGCGGATTATTCCGCTTACATGAAAAAGATTCTGAAAAAAGGTTCGAGACGCGAACCGTATTCGCTCGCAACCATCTATTCTTATCTCTATACGAAAGAGCACGAGGTGGATGAACTGATCATCGCACTCGAGTGTGTGCGCTATAAGGTGGCCGGGCCTGACGCGATGCGTCACCTGCTCGTTCGATAACAAACAGAGAATCAGAGGAAATGCAGTCATGATTGAAAAAATGAAATTCATGAGCATCATAGGGCCGAAGGAAGACATTGACCGGGTCACAATCCGGTATTTGTCTAAATACGAAATTCATCTGGAGAACGCACTGACGGAATTTGACACCGAAAAAGCACTCACTCCTTACGTGGAAAAAAATCCATACCGGGATATGCTCGTGACAATCGAAAAAATCACCGGATTTCTGCCTGCGGGTTCCTTCGTTGAGAAAAAGCCGGCTGCTGTTGACGAGTCCATATCTCCGGACGATGTAAAACGGCTGATCAGCGAAATGAGCGGGCCGCTGAAAAAACTTCAGGAGGAAAAAAACGGATACGAGGAACGGCGCAGACAGTATCAAAGTCTCAGAGAGACGGCCGAACCGTTCCGGGATCTTCCGGCCAGTTTTGAAAAGCTTCGGGAATTTTGCTTTATCCGGCCGCGGTTCGGGCGTATTCCGACTGACTATTTCAAAAAATTTCAGACCTATCTGTACGCGGACAGCAGCACGATCTTCTGGCCGTGCTCAAAAGATGACCAGTATGTCTGGGGCGTATATTTTACTCCGGATGAAAACTCCGAGGAAAACGATGACGTATACAAGTCCTTTCACTTTGAACGAATCCGGATTCCAGAGGAACTGAAAGAGACGCCGGAAGAGGAATTCAATGACAACGGCTGGAAAACCGAAGAGATGGATGTCCGGATTGACAGGGTCGACAAAGAGATTTCTTCGATTCTCTGCGGTCACGAGGAGGCTCTGCTCCGCGCAAAGAACGCGCTCGAGATGTATTCCCGGTGCTTCGAAATCCGAAAATACGCGGCATGCACAGAGGCGGGCGGAAAAGACTTCTATATTCTCTGCGGCTGGATGCCGGAGCAGGATGCGGATTCGTTTCAAAGTGAAGTTTCAGATGACATCCATGTATTCTGCACGATCGGCGATACGGACGCCGATCCCGACACCGTACCGCCGACAAAGCTGAAAAATCCGAAGCCTTTCCGGCCGTTCGAAATGTTCGTCCGGATGTACGGACTTCCGAAATACAATGAATTTGACCCGACGATTTATGTGGCGCTGACGTATTCCTTTATCTTCGGGATCATGTTCGGCGACGTCGGGCAGGGACTCTGCTTCGTGATCGGCGGTTTTCTGATCTATCACTACAAGCACAAAGATCTGGCGGCGATCATGGGATCTGCCGGAATCTTCTCCGTGATATGGGGCCTTGTTTACAACAGCTTTTTCGGATTCGAGGGCTTCTTCCCATATCATGCGCTGATCCGGCCGAAGGATGATATGATCACGCTTCCGGGCCTGGGAACGATGAATACGGTCTTTGTACTTTCGGTCGCATTCGGCATGATCATGATTCTTCTGAATATGGTTATGGGAATTGTAAATGCGGTGCGCCAGAAGAACAGGGAAAATATCTGGTTCAGTCAGAATGCGCTGGCGGGGATTGTCTTTTACGGAACAATCGTGCTGATGATGTTTCTCACAATGTCCGGAACAATGACCGCCTCAAATATGGTGCCGTTCATTCTGATTCCGCTGATTGCTTCTCTGGCTGTCATTTTTCTCAAGGAAATGCTCGGGCGGATCGTTTCGAGAAAAAAGCCGGCGATCGAAGGCGGAAAGGGCATGTACTTTGTTCAGGCGTTCTTCGAGACATTTGAGACACTGCTGACCTATCTTTCGAACACACTTTCTTATGTGCGTGTCGGGGCATATGCGGTCAGCCACGTCGCGATGATGCAGGTCGTCATGATGCTGACCGGATTCGAGCACGGGTTCGGAAGCATCCCCGGACTGATCGCAGGGGAACTCTTTGTCATGGCTATGGAAGGTCTGATGGTCGCCATTCAGGTCCTCCGTCTGGAATATTACGAGATGTTCAGCCGGTTCTATCAGGGCGGCGGACGTGAATTCGTACCGTTCCGGATTAAAGAAACGAGTGGATCCTGATCCTGTGTCAGCAGGGCAACGGGATCCGGAGCAGCAACAGATTGGGCAGTACACATAAAATAGTCTTTCAGGAGGAAAATGATCATGACTGTACTCATTCAGGTTCTCACGGCAATCGCGCTGGTTCTTTCCATTGTTATACCGATCACGGCGTTTTTTCACGGCGAACGGTCGAAAAAGCGCTACACCCACAGTCTGGCGGCGAACTGCCTGACATTCTTCGGAATTCTCGCGATTGTCGCAATTGTGACGCTTGCCGGTTCGACGGGAGTATCAGCGGCGACGGGCAGCGGTACGGGAACCGGTCTCGGATATATCGGCGCGGCACTGGCCATCGGCCTCTCAGGCATCGGTTCCGGCATCGGCGTGGCGAGCTCTGCGAGCGCAGCGCTCGGAGCGATCAGCGAGGACGGATCGATCTTCGGTAAGTCTTTGATCTTCGTCGCCATGGCCGAAGGTATCGCACTGTACGGGCTGATCATCGCATTCATGATCATCGGTGCTCTTTGATTCCCCGATCCTTTCAGGGACTTCCGCTGAATCTGCCGGATATCGTCAGGGAAGAAGGGAAACCGCTATGAAAATGTTTTTGATCAGTGACAATATTGATACGCAGACCGGTATGCGGCTGGCGGGCATCGACGGTGTCGTCGTGCACGAGCGGGATGAACTCCGCCGCGCATTTGAAGACGTCCTCGCCGACAAAGAAATCGGAATTATCCTGCTGACGGAAAAGCTCGGCGGCGAGTTTCCGGAAATCATCGACGACATCCGGCTGAACCATTCCGTGCCGCTTCTCATCGAGATACCGGACCGTCACGGAACCGGCCGGAAAGCAGACTTTATCACGTCGTATGTCAACGACGCGATCGGAATCAAACTGTGAGGTGATCATCCATGACTACCAAAGAAAAGCTGGAGAGCTTCAGAAATAATACCCTCGAGACAGCCACGAAGCAGGCCGACCGGGAAGTGGAGCAGTACCAGGTCGCGCTGGATCAGATTTTCGCGCAGCAC
>ONLT01000061.1 GCA_900318755.1 uncultured Eubacteriales bacterium | reverse complement strand
GTTCTCCGGACCTGCGAGTATCTTGCGCGTGAGCGGGGCGCGGAGGTGACGTACCTTCCGGTTGACCGGAACGGCGCTGTGTCACCGGAAGCGGTCGTCCGTGCGATCCGGCCGGACACAGTGCTCGTCTCGGTGATGACTGCGAATAACGAGGTCGGGACAATTGAACCGGTCTGTGAGATCGCGGCGGCGGTCCGCGGGCGCGGCGTTCTGTTTCACACAGATGCGGTGCAGGCCTTCGGGCATATCCCGCTTTCGGTGAAGGATACGGGGATTGATCTTCTCTCCGCAAGCGGCCACAAATTCGGCGGCCCGAAGGGGACGGGAATTCTCTATATCCGGAAGGGAGTCTGGATCGGATCGTTTCTTCACGGAGGCGCGCAGGAGAGAAACCGGCGCGCCGGGACGGAGAATGTCGCGGGGATCGTCGGGCTCGGTGCGGCGGCGGAGATTGCCCGGGATCATATGGAGGAACGGGCGGAATACGTCCGCTCGCTGCGGGACCGGTTCGCCGGCCGGATTCTGGCGGAAATACCGTACTGCCATCTGAACAGCCCGGAAAAGGGCGGTCTTCCGGGGACCGTCAGCGTAACGATCGATTACGTGGCGGCGGAGTCGCTGCTGATCATGCTGGATATGAGAGAAATCTGCGCATCCGGCGGTTCGGCCTGCTCGAGCGGTTCGCTGAACCCCTCCCACGTTCTGCTGGCGATGGGACGTTCCCCGGAGGAAGCGAAGAGTACGGTCCGTTTTACGCTCGGACATGACAATACGAAGGAAGAGACGGATGCGGCGGCGGAAGCGCTTTCCGCCGTCGTGCGGCAGCTCCGTTCGATGTCGCCGAAATATGAACAGAGGGTCAGCGAGGATCATCAAAATGGATAAGAAAAAAGTTGTTGTCGGTATGTCGGGCGGGGTGGATTCGTCGGTGGCGGCTCTTCTTCTGAAGAAACAGGGATACGACGTGATCGGTGTCACGATGCAGATCTGGCAGGACGAGGATCCGGCCGCAGCTGAGCGCGAGGGCGGCTGCTGCAGCCTTTCGGCTGTCGAGGACGCGCGCCGGGTCGCCGAGGTTCTGGAAATTCCGTATTACGTGATGAATTTTAAGGAAGAGTTCCGCCGGAGTGTCATTGATTACTTTGTGGCGGAATACGAGAAGGGACGGACGCCCAATCCGTGCATCGCCTGCAACCGGTATGTCAAGTGGGAAGCGCTTCTTGAGAGGAGCCTGGCGATCGGCGCGGACTATATCGCGACCGGTCATTACGCGCGGATCGTCCGGCGGGAAAACGGCCGGTACGCGATCGAAAATTCCGTGAGCGAGGCGAAAGATCAGACGTACGCCCTGTACGGGCTGACCCAGGAACAGCTGCGGCGGACACTGCTTCCGGTCGGGTTTTATGAAAAGCCGCAGATCCGGGAAATTGCAGCGAAAGCCGGGCTCCCGGTCGCAAGGAAGCACGACAGCCAGGAAATCTGCTTCGTTCCGGACGGCGATTACGCGTCGTTTATCGAAAGAGACACCGGAAGAACGGCGCCGGAGGGCAATTTTGTCACGAAGGACGGAACCGTTCTCGGGCACCACCGCGGCATCACCCATTATACGATCGGGCAGCGGCGCGGCCTCGATCTCCCGATGGGCCGCCGGGTGTTTGTGACCGGCATCCGGCCGGAGACGAACGAGGTGGTCGTCGGGAAATCAGAGGACGTCTTTACCGACTGCCTCAGTGCGGATCATCTGACGTTTATGGGAATCCCGGAGATGGAGATCGGGGAAGAGGGACATTTTCTCACAAAAATCCGCTACAATCACCGCGGAACAATGTGCCGTGTCAGAAGGACGGGCGCGGACGAGATCACCTGCCGGTTCGATGAACCGGTCCGCGCGGTGACGCCGGGACAGGCCGTTGTGTTCTATGAGGACGGCTGCGTCGCGGGCGGAGGCATCATCATGTAAAGGCACCGGGAGGTATCTTATGATTTCAGATTCACATCTGCATACTTCGTTTTCCACCGATTCAGACGCCGCGCCGGAGGAGGTCATCCGCGCCGCCATCCGGTCGGGGATGACAAACCTCTGCATCACCGATCATTACGATCCGGATTATCCCACCGGGGAGTTCATGATCGATCCGGATTCCTACTGGAAGGAGATGGACCGGCTCCGCGGGAAGTACAGGGAGAGGATCCGGCTCCGGATCGGCATCGAGATCGGCCTTCTTCCCGATCATCATGATCAGATTCTGAGAATCGCGGAATCGGAGCCCTTTGATTACGTGATCGGATCGGTCCACGTGATGGACGGGCTCGATCCGTATTACCGGGATCAGTTTAAGGGAACGGATGATGAAATGTACCGGCGCTACTTTGAGGTGATGCTTGAGGATCTCCGGAACACGGAGGGCTATCAGGCGCTCGGTCATCTTGACTACGTCGTCCGTTACGGGTACGGAAAAGACGCGGATTATTCCTATGACCGGTTCCGCGATGTGATCGACCCCGTGCTCAGAGAAATTGTGGACCGCGGGATCGCCCTCGAGGTCAACACGGCAGGGCTTACGAAGGGGATGGCCTGGCCGAATCCCCATCCCGATGTGATCCGGCGCTATCTGCAGCTGGGCGGGACGATGATCACGCTCGGGTCCGATGCCCACGATGCGCGGGTCGGCGCTGAGTTTGACCGGGTCCTTCCGATGCTCCGGGAACTCGGGGTGAAGGAGATCACGGAATTCCACGGGAAAAAACCGGTGTTCGTAAAAATGTTATAAAACACTTGATTTCTTATTTTCCATTCGTTACAATGGTCGTGTTTAGGATTTAACAATTTTCGATATTGTATTCACCCGTAACTAACGAATCAGGAGGAAATTAAGCTATGGCAGCAGTAAGAGTAGCAATTAATGGTTTCGGCCGTATCGGTCGTCTCGCTTTCAGACAGATGTTCAACGCAGAGGGTTATGAAGTCGTTGCGATCAACGATCTGACTTCCCCGGAGATGCTTGCATATCTTCTG
>ONLT01000078.1 GCA_900318755.1 uncultured Eubacteriales bacterium | reverse complement strand
TTAGTGCGCCCGGCGGCGCACGTTTCTAACCGGTGAAAGTCCGGAATCCGCCCGGTAGTGGGAAGGATATAGCCGAAGGCAAGGGTGGCCATCGCGAGGTGGAATCTGAAGGAAGCCGGATTCGGGGAACCTACTAACCCGAGGGCAAACCTCTGGCCTGACGAATAGAAATCACATATAAGGTTTCAACTGAGGGTAAGACTGCGATACAAGCCGAAGCCCAATAGCTACACGGAATCAGCTGGAATAAATGTGGCAGGCAGATGGAGGAAAAGAAACGTGTGGTACCCGGGGAGATCTGTATGGAACGCCCTGAAAGGAGCAACCAACATCGGAAGATGTTGCTGAACATACAGAAGTCAGCAGAGGCTATAGTAGCCGAGTGCTCAAAGGACATTTTGGTGAAGGGCTGAATCAACAGGAGTCTTTAGTACGAAAACATCCGACCGAAAATGATACAATTTAACACTTGCAAAATGTGCGCGTGAAAAAAGGGTGCAAGGTCAAAAAAAGGGTGCATAGCTGTAAGTTGGTATGTAAACCTTCTGCGATGAGGATGAACATGAAAATAGAACATATTGCAATGTATGTAAATGATCTTGAAGCGGCGAGAGAATTCTTTATCAAATACTTTGATGCTTCATCAAATGCTGGATATCACAACATGAAGACAGATTTCAAGTCATATTTTCTTACATTCCAAGATGGACCCAGACTGGAGATTATGAAAAAACCGGTCATGGAAGATCTGGAGAAATCGCCGTCAAGAACCGGATATATTCATATTGCTTTCAGCGTGGGGAGCAGGGAAAAAGTGGACGAACTTACCGCAAGGATGAAAGCAGACGGATATGAAGTAATCAGCGGACCTCGCACAACCGGGGATGGATATTACGAGAGCTGTGTCAAAGCTTTTGAAGAAAATCAGATAGAGATCACGATCTAAACAAACGTAAATCAGAATTAGAAGAGGTGAGATTATGCAGCATAGATGCAAAGTAACGATATTGGATACGAAGTGCTTTACGGATTATCAAGAGAAATATTTGGCAGATCCAAAGTCCGGGCCATGTCCGGTATTTCACAAGGGTGATGAATATATGTTTGACCGCAGCGTTGAAAAAGATGATTTTTATCATCTCGGTCTGAACACATTGGTGACATCCAGTTGTGATCCAAATGCGACAGCCGGGGGACCGAAAGTTCCGTTCTGTGCAGAAGCATGGGATGCAATCAGCCGATACATATACACTGCACTTCAGGGCGGATCGATCATGCACGGCTGGACAAATGATGACCGAGTCATGATCACTTGCTGTAATGACGGCACCCGTCCGGTCATCTTTAAAATTGAGAGGATTGATATTCCGGAGAATGAGGAAGAAAAAAAGTGGCTGGAAAAACAGGATTTTAGTAACAGCGTAGAAGATGCCTATACAGGCTGACAAATTCCAGATTATCGAAAAGGCAATGATGGATAGGCTAGAAGCACTTGAGCATATAATTGAGGATATTGTACATCAGGCCGAGAGCGAGCGCTGAATATTGGATTAGTGGAAATAAAATGGGACGACAAAGTGTTTTTGAAATGAAAGTATCAAAAATCTATCCTCTTCTTGTAGCCAAAGCGATGAAAAAGGGAAGAACGCAGGATGAGGTTGACAGAGTGATCTTCTGGCTGACTGGCTGGGATATGCAAGGTATCGATATGGAGATGTCGTACGGTCATTTTCTGGCAGATGCCCCTGCGTTCAATCCACGTGCGGATTTGATCAGGGGCTCTATCTGCGGCGTGAGAGTAGAAGAGATTGACGATCCGCTTACAAGAAGGATGCGTCAGCTTGATAAGCTGATTGACGAGCTTTCAAAAGGGAAGCCTGTGGATAAGATATTGAGGTGAATATGAGATATGAATATGATGCTGTTTTACGTGAACTGCCCGAAAAGGGCGGCGCTTATGTGGCATTTCCATGGGATCTGAAAAAAGAAACAGGGAGGGGACGTCTGAAAGTACACGCAACATTTGACCAGATTCCTTATGATGGCAGTGTTGTAAATATGGGATTGAAAAATCCTGACGGATCCGTTTGCTACATCATCGGAGTATTGAAATCCATTCGTGCCGCATTGGATAAACACGACGGCGATACACTCCATGTGGTTATTACGGAGCGTGAGTAATAATCTGAGCGATAAAAACACCGCTTCCGGCATCTGTAAAACCGAAAGCAGTGTTGTTTTCTGGGATGAAATTGGCAGTCAGACTTTGATTTCCATTCCATTCCGTTCTTGAAGGTTACCCGAATGTCATCCTTGCTATATACCGTGATGAAATCAACAAGGCTCTGGAACGGAGCCGCATCGAATTCTGTCACAAGGTCTTTCTGTCTGCCAAGCGTAGCCAGGAACTGCCGAATCCGAATGTGTATATGGAAGCAGTGGAAACTGCCGAGGACGCGAAAACGAAAACTGCTTGGATTAGGACTGCCAGAATGGGCAGTCTGCGAGGACGCCTATAGCCGCAAGGCATACTGGCGCATGGTCAATACAGGTGTGGTCAAAAGAGCATTAACAAAAGAAAGACTGATACACTGGGGCTTTTATGATTTAGCCACAGCATATCAGTCCATGCACGTCAACTGTTGAAACCGCCGTGTACCGAACGGTACGCACGGTGGTGTTATCCTGAATTATTCATGGCGATGAAATCAAATTGATTTTTACCACCGGGATCTTGATCATTGGCATTTCATTGGCAATGACAGGAAAATTATCCACAAAAGGGCGCAGTATCCCTACATTTGTAAGATCATTGTTTTTGAAATTGCCAAGGTTCATGAGTTACTGTTTATTCCAGCTGTGGCTGCAGTGTACGGATATTTGCAAGCGTCTCATAGAACTCTTTTTTGTATGGGCAACTACTGCAGAGCTTGAGCACGATATATCTTGCTGAACGTACCGCTTTGGCGGCTATCTTCAGCAGCTTCAGACGAATAGTATCGATCCGCTGTTTCCTCATGCTTGCGGAAAGCACCAGCCGTCGGAACCAATTGAACAGGTTGTAGGCAAGTGCATGTACCTGCAGGCGGTTTGCATTGACCACCTTGGAGTGGCTGCTTATGGAAGAAAAATCGAACCCGCTTTTTCCTTCCTTGATGAAGTTCTCCATCTTGCCTCTTCCGCAGTAAAACTGAATAACTTGATACGGTGCCATCTCCATTGTGGTGACTACGAAGGTATACAGATGAATCATCTGGCCAAAAGGCTTTTCGACTTTGCATACCACCCTTCTCGGATGAGTCCAGCTGCTTGCTTTGTATTCGAATTCGCCGTACTCGACAGCGTAATCGGTCTGGTTATAACGGGTCGCACGGTATAGAGCCTCATCTACATCTGCAGCATATTTGAGCAGTGTATTGTTTTGCTTAAGCCGGATCGCGTATTTACAGTCATTATCCTCGCAGACATCGTAGAGTTTTGGAGCGGCAAATCCGCTGTCACCTCTGAGGTAAAGAGGCAATGACGGATACTTCGTGCGGTATTCCTTAAGAAGAGGGATCATGAATTGATCCGCACCGTTACTGCAATACTGTGTGCCGTCCCGAAGTTCTGCCTTCAGCAGGTCACCGGTCAGCCCGTCATAACAAAGCAGCGGATGGTAACCATGTGCCTGGTAATGGAAGTTGAAGCCTTCGCCTTCCTGACTGCCGTAAGTGTTCAGCAGGGTAGAGTCCAGGTCAAACAGCATATGTTCCGGCTGTCTGATGGAATAGACAGTCTCTCTCATCTTTGCAGTAATGATCTCAAGTTGAGAGAGGGTATCTTCATCCATCCGGTTCCAAAAGCGGGACAGCGTAGGCTGTGAGGCCAATTTCTCTTTTCCGAGGATGGCGGTCAGCACCGGATCATTTGTCAGTTCATCCGCACAGTCGTCTTCGAAATAGGCGGCTATGATCTGATAGATCATCTGCATCAGGTTATCCGGATCTTTGTGCATCCTGCAAGTTGTACGGTCATCTTCATTCATTTCTCCTCCTATCTTCATTGATGCGTTAGCACCATCAATTATAGGAGATTTTACAATAGAAGACGCATAGCAGCCTATTTGGCTATTTTAATCCGACCCATTTTGGCTCGTTTCACCCGTCTAAAAATTGGCTCGTTTCACCCGCCCTTAACAATGCCATTGATAGTCGTCCGTCGCCGGTAGACATTTTTTTGAAATTTCAATTTGATCCAGCCCAGTGCCGTCGAATCATACAACTTATTTTCAGGATGGTATTTAAATCCGGCGTTGTGCCATCTATTCACGCAATTTATTTTCGGGATGGCAATTTATTACCGTCCAGTGCCATCGAATCGCACAACTTATTTTCAAAATGGTAAATCGAGTCAGCCCAGTGCCATCCATTCACGCAATCTATTTTTAAGATGGTAATTCAATCCGCCACGGTGCCATTCAATCACACAACTTATTTTCAGAATGGTATTTTGACCTGAATGTGCAAAGGCGATGCAAGCAAGGCAAGGCGGGGATGCGGCAGCCCGGTTTCTTCCGGTGCCCCGAGTGTATAGCAGCAGGGGTGTGGATGAGACCGGGCTCTTTATTTCTGCGCCATAATTTTTCTGCTTTTTTGAATAAAATACTTGAATAAACATAGTATTATGATATGATATCTATGATATAAAACGGGAAAATGGAAGATCACACGGGTACAGGTGACGAATTTGGAATTTAACACGATGCTTTTACACGGCAGTGCCGTTTCCAGGTACGCGGACGGCGCGACGATTCCGCCGATTGCGCAGACCACCGCGTTTCAGTATGAGACCGCGGAGGAGCACGAGAGTGTCTTCTGCGGAAGACGGCCGGGGTTCGCCTACACGCGTGTAGGAAACCCGACGGTTTCGGCATTTGAGCGGCGGATCGCCGAGATGGAGGGCGGAAGCCGGGCGTACGCCTGCTCATCCGGCATGAGTGCGGTTGCCATGGCACTGCTGAATATGCTCAGTTCCGGGGATGAGATCATCGCAGGGGCCGGTCTGTACGGAGGGATGATCGATTTGTTCCGCGACCTCCGGCAATTCGGAATCGTGCCCCGTTTTGTGCAGAATATGACCGTGGAGGAGATCGAACCGCTTCTGAATGACCGGACACGGGTCCTGTTCGGAGAAGTGATCGGGAATGCCTCGCTGGCTGTGACGGATATCCGGAAAATTGCCGGATTCGCGCACCAGATACGGCATCCCGCTCGTGCTTGACAGCACGACCGCGACTCCGTACCTGGTGAAACCGATTGAACTGGGGGCGGATCTTGTCATACATTCATCGTCGAAATACATCAATGGCGGAGGCAATGCGGTGAGCGGGGTGATCGTGGATGCGGAATCATTTTCCTGGGATTTTGACCGGTACAAAGCGCTCGCGCCGTTTGGAAAATACGGGAAGATGGCGTACGGCGTGCGCATGGCGACCGATGTACGGGAAAATCTCGGCTGCTGTCTTTCTCCGTTTCATGCGTTCCTGAACATCCTCGGTATGGAGACGCTGGGGCTCCGTATGGAACAGATCTGCGAAGGGGCGCGATCCCTTGCGGAAACGCTCGCACGGATTCCGGAACTTCAGGTCCGCTATCCGACCCTTCCGGGAAATCCGTACCGGGAACTTTCGGAAAAGCAGTTCCGGGGTCGGGGCGGGGGAATTTTTACGTTCCGCGCGGGTTCCAAACAAAAAGCGTTCGATGTGATGAATCACCTGCGTTACGCGGCGCGTGCCAGCAACATCGGGGATCTTCGGACCCTGGTGATTCATCCGGCATCCACACTCTACATCCACAGTTCAGAAGAAGAGCGCAGAAGAGCCGGCGTTTTTGATGATACGGTGCGCGTCAGTGTCGGAATCGAGGATCCCGACGATCTGATCCCGGATTTTACGGAAGCAATTCGTTGCTGTCTCTGAGCGGAAAAACGCTAGCAAAAGAGAAAGACACCATACAAAATGAACAGTCAGGAGGATCACATGAAAGTTACAGTCAGCGGAACAGAAAAAGATTTAAAAGAAGGAACTACGGTCGCGGAGCTGATCTGTCAGGAAAAGGTTGAGATGCCGGAATATGTCAGCGTTTCCGTTAACGAAGAATTTGTGAAGAAAAACGATTACGGGACGAGGGCGTTGAACGGAGGCGACGTCGTTGAGTTTCTTTACTTTATGGGAGGTGGCAGCGATGCCTTTTACAGATGAACAGCTTGAACGATACTCCAGACACATCCTTCTGAAGGAAGTCGGAGTGAAGGGGCAGAAAAAACTGATGAACGGCAGCGTCCTGATTATCGGCGCGGGCGGGCTGGGCTCCCCGGCGGCTCTGTATCTTTCGGCGGCCGGCGTGGGCAGGATCGGCATCGCGGATGCGGATGTCGTTGATCTCTCAAATCTCCAGAGGCAGGTCATTCACACGACGGCGGATCTCGGAAGGCCGAAGGCGGTATCCGCGGCGGAGACGATGAAAGCGATCAACCCGGATGTTGAGACCGTCGTGTATCAGCAGTTTCTGAACAGCACGAACATTCTGGATGTGATCAAAGATTATGACTTCGTTGTGGATGGCACGGACAATTTTCCGGCAAAATTCCTGATCAACGATGCCTGCGTGATGGCGGACAAGCCGTTTGTGCACGCCGGGATCCTGAGATTCCAGGGACAGCTGATGACGGTGATCCCGCATCAGAGCCCGTGTTACCGGTGCGTGTTTCACGAGATGCCTCCGAAGGATGCGATCCCGTCCTGCAAGGAGGCCGGAATTGTCGGAGCCATGGCGGGCGTGATCGGTTCTCTGCAGGCACTGGAGGCAGTTAAATACCTGACCGGGGCAGGAGAACTGCTGACCGGAAGGCTTCTTACTTTCAACGCGCTGTCTATGACGTTCCATACCGTCCAGCTTCCGCCGCGCGGGGACGGATGCGCGGTATGTTCCGATCATCCGGAGATCACGGAGCTGACGGATTATGAGCAGCCGGCGTGCGGGCTCAGACCGGGCGGCGGACTTTGATGCGGGGAAGACCCGGGAGAAGAGCGTATGAAGATTACCATTACAAAAAGTGATTATGATAAAATTCTCGCATACGCGCGGGAGCAGAAGCCGCTGGAAGCCTGCGGGCTGATCGCGGGTCTCGATCGTGCGGACGGAGTCCGTGAGATCCGAAGGGTCTATTTTCTGACCAATACGGACCACGCGAGTGAGCACTTCTCACTGGATCCGAAGGAACAGCTCGAAGCAGTCCGGGATATGAGAAAAAGCGGGTTTTCGCCGCTCGGGAACTGGCATTCGCACCCGGCGTCTCCGTCGCGGCCGTCGGAGGAGGACATCCGGCTGGCATTCGACAGCCGCGCGAGCTACCTGATTCTTTCGCTTCAGGACAATCCGCATCCTGTCCTGAATTCGTTCCATGTAGAAGACGGCGTTTCATCAAAAGAGGATTTTGAAATTCTGGGTTAACCGGAGATTGGAGGATGTGAGACAGGATGGCAGTTGATTATGCAGCATTGAAAAAGGGCGGCTGGATGCGCCAGAAGCAGAAAGACCGCTTCGCACTCCGGGTTCATGTGGTAGGAGGAACGCTGACAGCTGAACAGCTGGCCGGGATTCAGAAGGTTGCGGATCGTTTCGGCCACGGATACGTCCATCTCACGGCGCGTCAGTCGCTCGAGATTCCGTGGATGAAACTGGAGGACATTGAAGAGATAAAAAAGGAACTCGCGAAATACGGCGTTTCTCCGTCGGTCTGCGGACCCCGTGTGCGTACGACGACAGCCTGTCAGGGAAGCACCACCTGCCCCAGCGCCTGCATCGACACACAGGATCTCGCGAAGAAAATCGACCGGCGCTATTTTGCCCGCGAGCTTCCCGGAAAATTCAAGTTCGGGTGCACGGGATGCCGCAACAACTGCCTGAAAACCGAGGAAAATGATATCGGGATCAAGGGAGCGGAGCGCGTCGAGTGGAACGAGAACGAATGCATCGCGTGCGGGGTCTGCGTGAAAGCCTGCCGCGAGGAGGCGATCACCCTCAAAGACGGGACGATCACGATCAATCGGGAGCGCTGCTCCTACTGCGGCCGGTGCGCAAAGAGCTGTCCGGTCGGGGCTTATACCGAACATCCCGGATATCTCGTTTCATTCGGCGGACTGTTCGGAAATCACATTCATCGCGGAAAACAGATCGTCCCGTTTTTCGAGGGCGAGGAGAAACTGTACCGGATCTGTGACGCCGCGGTTGATTTCTTCGATCGGAACGCAAAGGCGGGAGACCGGCTTCAGTTCGCGATCGACCGATACGGACAGGAGCGGTTTGAAGAGCTGATCCGCCGTGCGTTTGAGGAAGAAGAGGAATCGTGATCATTACAGATCCGGCGGATAATAAATCACAGGGTTCATACAGGGAGGCTTGCATATGGCAGATCATTTTGAATATAAAATAGACGAGACGGTTGATATCACCGACGTTGTCTGCCCGGTAACCTTCGTCAAAACGAAGGTGGCGCTGGAGGAGCTCGATGAAGGACAGATCCTGGCGGTTCATATGAATGACGGGGAACCGGTTCAGAACGTGCCGCGAAGCGTCAAGGATGAGGGACACAAAATTCTGAAATTAATCGATAATGAGGACGGCACCTATGATCTCATTGTCAGAAAGACCGACGCATGACGCGGCGTCCCCGTACTGCCGGACGTGGGAGAGCATTTCAAAGGCCGGGACCATTTCAGAGGCCGGAACAAAAGAAGTTACGGCGGAGACGGTCTCGAGCCGGATCTTTCAGATGACGAACGCAGGGCTGACGATGAACGTCGACAACTGGATCATCTGACGCGCGTTGTTTTGGGCCTTGCATATCATCCGCTCTGAAATTATAATTTTCTTGCATTGTTCAATGCGGGTACAGCCCGCGTTTCAGACAGATGAGGAATGAATGATTATGGCAGGTATTTTATACGGGGTCGGCGTCGGGCCGGGGGATCCGGAACTGATGACGGGAAAGGCATGCCGCATCCTCCGGGAGAACGAGGTGATCGCCGCTCCGGGAGAAGATGTGAAGGAAACCGAGGCTTACAGAATCGCCGTCCGGGCCGTCCCCGAGATTGCGGACAAGACGCTGCTGCCGGTCGATATGCCCATGGTGATGGACCGGGCCCGGCTGGCAGCGATTCATAAAAAAGGCGCGGAGCGGATTGAGAGGGTGCTGGATGAAGGCAGGAACGTCGCCTTTATCACACTGGGAGATCCGACGATTTATTCAACGTTTTCCTACCTTCAGGAGATCGTGGAGGCGGACGGTTACAAAACGGCCCTGGTCAGCGGAATTACTTCTTTCTGCGCGGCCGCCGCACAGCTGAATCTTCCGCTGACGAAATGGAACGAGCCGCTGCACGTTATCTCCGCCATTCACAGGCCGGACGCCGCCATGGACCAGCCGGGAACGTATGTCCTGATGAAATCCGGAAAGCACATGGGCGCCGTGAAGGAAATGCTCCGGGCTTCGGGCCGGAAGGCCGCGATGGTCGAAAACTGCGGGATGCCCGGACAGAAGATTTACCGGTCCCTGGATGAGATTCCGGATGACGCGGGATATTTTTCCCTGATTGTCGCGAAGGAACCGGACGCATGACGGAAGACAGCCGGAGAAAACCGTATTTTCCGATATTTCTTGATCTTTCCGAAAAACAGGCCGTGATCATCGGCGGAGGGACAATTGCGGAGCGAAGGCTCCGGATCCTGCGCGGCTTTGTCGGAAGCATCCGGATTGTCGCGCCCAAAATCACGGACGCAGTCCGGGAGATGATCCGCTCCGGCGGGCGGGACGAGCGGCCCGGGGAGGAAGCGCTCTGCGGCGCCGCCCGGATCATCTGGCGTGCGAAGCGGTACGAAGCAGACGATCTTACCGGGGCGGATCTGGTGCTCGCCTGCACGGACGACCCGGAACGGAACAGCGAAATTTACCGGACCTGCAGGGAGCTGAGGATACCGGTAAACGACTGCAGCGACAAAAGTCAATGTGACTTTTATTTTCCCGGCGTCGTGCTGAAGGACGGAATCGTCATCGGCATCAACGGCAGCGGAACGGCGCATCGAAAGGTGAAGGCCGTCCGTCAGAAAATAGAGGAGGCGCTGGAGTGCGGGCACTCCCTGTATGATGAAGAAGCGTAAAAAAATTGTGATCGGGAGCCGCGGAAGCATGCTCGCGGTAGCACAGAGCAGACTTGTCATCCGTTACCTGAATGAGGCCCACCCGGAGCTGGATGTGGAGCTTCTGACCATGAAAACGACCGGCGACCGGATCCTGGACCGCCGTCTGGATCAGGCGGGCGGCAAGGGACTCTTCGTAAAAGAACTGGATCAGGCGCTGATCAGCCGCCGCAGCGATTTTTCCGTGCACAGCCTGAAGGATCTTCCCATGGAAGTACCGGAAGAGCTTCCGATCGTCGCTTATTCCGGTCGGGAGGATCCGCGGGACGTTCTGGTTCTGCCGGAGGGAGTGACGGAGATCGACCTGTCAAAACCCATCGGGACGTCTTCAAAAAGAAGAATTCTGCAGCTGCAAAAGCTGTTTCCGGAAGCCGTATTTGAGAGCATCCGGGGAAATCTGCAGACCCGTCTTGGCAAGCTCGACGAGGGTCGGTACGGAGCGATCGTTCTGGCGGCCGCCGGCATGAAGCGGCTCGGCATCGCTGACCGGATCAGCCGGTACTTTTCCGTGGATGAGGTGATTCCGGCGGCCGGACAGGGGATCCTCGCCGTTCAGGGAAGAAAGGATGAGGACGCTTCATTTTTTGAAGGGTTTGCGGACGGGGATGCCGCTGCTGCCGCCGCGGCGGAGCGCGCCTTTGTCCGGTATCTCGACGGAGGCTGCTCGTCTCCCGTCGCGGCGCACGCGGTCGTTTTTGAGAGTGAACAGGCCCTGCAAAAAGCGCACGGCGACGTGCCGATGCTGCTGTCGGAGAGAGGATCCTCTGCGGAGGACAATCCGAAGCGGATCTGTCTTCGCGGTCTGTATTTTGATGAAAAAAGCGGCGCGTATCGCACCGGAGACGGCGCCGGCTGTGTGTCGGATGCGGAGGCGCTGGGCGCCGCGCTCGCGCAAAGGCTGCGGGCGGAAGCGTCTGTCCGGTAAATTCCAGAGAGAAAGCGCAGGGAAAACGTCATGAAGAAAGGAAAAGTCTGGCTCGTCGGAGCCGGCCCCGGAGATCCGGGCCTTTTGACAATCAAAGGCCGTCAGGTGCTGGAAAAGGCCGACGTTGTGCTGTACGACAGTCTGGTGGGCGCGGGAATTCTTGCGATGATCCCGCAGGAAGCCCGCGCGGTCAATGTGGGCAAGCGTTCCGGCCGTCATACGATGCCGCAGAAGGAGATGAACGCCCGGATTCTGGAAGAATCCCGGAACGGAAACCGTGTGGTGCGTCTGAAGGGCGGCGATCCGTTTCTCTTCGGAAGAGGCGGTGAAGAGTTGGAGCTTCTGGCGGAAAATGACATTCCCTTTGAGGTAGTCCCCGGGATCACTTCGGCGATCGCCGTTCCTGCCTGCAGCGGCATTCCGGTCACGCATCGGGATTACTCCTCCTCGCTCCACATCATCACCGGACACAGGAAGGACGGCGAAGCTCCGGATCTGGATTATCATTCCCTTGTGAAAACGAATGGGACGCTGGTCTTCCTGATGGGGATGGCCGCCCTGAGCGACATCTGCCGCGGGCTTCTGGACGCGGGGATGCAGCCGGATACGCCGGCCGCGGTGATCCAGAAGGGCACAACCGCGGGACAGAAACGGGTCGTTGCGGCGATATCCGCGCTGCCGGACGCGGTAAAAAGAGCGGGGATCGGGACTCCGGCCGTTCTCGTGGTCGGGAAGGTGTGTTCACTGGCAGACACCTTCGAATGGTATGAGAAGCTGCCGCTGTCCGGGTACCGGGTCCTGATGACCCGCCCCACCGGGACGGGTTCCGGAATTGCGCAGAAGCTACGGGAGATGGGAGCGGAAGTGCTCGAAATTCCGGCTATCGCGACCGTTCCGATCGAACAGAACCGGAAACTGGAGGAAGCCATCCGAAATCTGCAGGGTTATCAGTGGATCGCGTTTGCAAGTCCGGCCGGCGTGCGGATCTTCTTTGAGGAGATGCAGGCGTACGGTGCCGATATCCGCCGCCTGTCCGGCCTGAAAATTGCCGCCATCGGCAGAGGCACCGCGGATGAGCTGAAAAAGCACGGACTGTTTGCGGATCTGATTCCGCCTGTGTATGACGGCGGGACGCTCGGCGCCCGGATCGCCGCGGAGGCATCTCCCGGCGACCGCATTCTGCTGCCGCGTACGGAGACGGGCAGTCAGACAATTCTTGAGAAGCTGAAGGGGTTTGCCGTGGACGATGTGCCGACGTACCGCACATGCTGCCGGGATACCGGAGCGGTTGACGAAACCCGGATGTTCGAACATGGTGAAATCGACTGCGCGGCGTTTACAAGCGCTTCCGGGGTACGGGCCTTCGTGAAGGCAAATCCGGACCTCGACTGTCATCTCGTAAAAGCCGCCTGCATCGGAAAACAGACACAGGCAGCCGCGGACGCGGCAGGGATGGAGACGCACTGCGCCCGCGAGGCTTCTGCGGACGGTCTGCTCGAGTTGATTGTGCAGATGCATGAAGGGAGCATATGACATGCAAAACGAAGTTCATCAGAAAGTCAGTCAGAGCGCGGGCGGCGCTGAAAAAATGTCGGCGGCCAGGGAAGCCGCGTTCTGCGGTCTGTTTGTCGCACTGATGTGCATCGGCGCCCGGATCTCGATTGTGATCCCGATCGGGACAGGGGTGACCGTCTCGCTGCAGATTCTGTTCGCGCTCCTCGCCGGTTTCCTGCTGGGACCGCGCGCCGGCTTCCGCAGCGTGCTGATTTATCTCGTCCTGGGGCTGATCGGTCTTCCGGTTTACGCGCACGGAGGCGGCGCCTCTTATCTTTTGAGGCCAACGTACGGGTTTCTGATCGGATTCGCTGCGGCGGCGTTTCTGGCCGGCCTGTTCCGCAGCCGGATGAAGAGACGGACGAAGACGGCGTACCTGATCTTCGGGGAACTCGCGATGCTGTCCTACTATGCCTGCGGTCTGGTTTATCTGTACGTGATGACGAATTTTCTGCTTCCGTCCGCGAATCCGGTGGGACTGCGGACGCTGGCTTTCGTCTGGTTTTTCAGCACGGTCGGGCCGGATCTTGTCATCGGCGCCGCCGCGTCGCTGCTCGCATTCCGGCTCGTTCCGGTATTTGACCGGATCCGCCGCGGATGAACGGTTTCAGACCGGCTGTTTATCCTCACGAAGTTTTTTTGTGAGACGGAACGCGGCGGCGCTCCCCGCCAGCGCGACGAGAAAACCGGCGATGACGTCGCTCGGATAGTGAACGCCCAGATAAAGCCTCGACAGCGCGATCAGGATCGAGAGGACGAGGGCGGGGATCCAGATTTTCCGGTCTTCCAGGCGCATCAGGATCAGGGCCGCGGCGAAGCTGAACGATGTATGGCCGGATGGAAACGAATAATCCCGGAGCTTTTTGACGAGGGGAATGATCTCCGTGCAGGCGTCGTAGGGCCGCAGCCGGCACACCGTAAATTTCAGCGCGTAGGTGACGGCAAATACGAGAACCATCGATACGGCGCAGGTCAGCCCTGTTTTCCGCTTCGAGGGGATCAGAATCAGAACAAGCGCGACGGCAATCCAGAAGATGCCGGCCTCGCCGAACCCGGTGATCAGCCGCCAGAATCCGGTCATCACCGGCGTCCGGAGATGATTCTGTATCCAGAGAAGAATCGCTGTGTCAATTTCTGTAATCCAATTCATAAGTGCACCATTGTATAACGGATGCGCCGGCTCTGCCGGCGCCTGTTTTCGATCTGGGAAGTTTGCAAGTGACAATATGATAGCACGGCAGTGCGGCGTACGGAAGGGCAATCTTCGCGAACAATCTGTGAAGAATGTGCGGAAAGCAGGCGCTTTTTCCCGGCAAATAAAAAAAGGAAATCGGGCGGGGCCGGTGTAAATATAATTGCCGGGATTTTTAAGGCGGGTTCCGGCGGAACGGATCAGAGGAGGCGGGCTGAATTGGAAATTCGTCAGATTATGGAGGAAAAAGAGTTTGCGGAACTCTCCATGTATGCTTCGTTCGCAAAAAATTCGAAGGGCAGGCAGAGAGATGAGGAGCCGTGTGACGTGCGCACCGCATTTCAGCGGGACCGCGACCGGATTCTCCACTGCAAGGCGTTTCGCAGACTGAAGGATAAAACACAGGTTTTTCTGTCGCCGCAGGGGGACCATTACAGGACGCGTCTGACGCATACCCTTGAGGTATCGCAGATCGCAAGGACGTGCGCGAAGGCGCTTCAGCTGAATGTCGATCTGGTCGAGGCGATCGCTCTGGGGCATGATCTGGGCCATACGCCATTCGGTCACGCGGGCGAGCGGGTCCTGAACGAGCTGACGCCGGGCGGATTTGCGCACAACCGCCAGAGCCTTCGGGTCGTCGACTGTCTTGAGAAGGACGGGAAGGGGCTGAACCTGACCTTTGAGGTCCGCGACGGAATTCTCAATCACAAAACGAGCGGTCATCCGTCCACACTGGAGGGAAAGATCGTCCGGATCTGCGACAAGATCGCGTATATTCATCACGACATGGATGACGCGCAGCGGGCGGGAATTATCCGCGAGGAAGATGTGCCGCGCGAATTCCGGGAGAAGCTGGGGATGAGCACGAAGGAGCGGCTCAATACGATGATCCATGATCTGATCGCCAGCAGCTACGGGAAAAATGACATCTGCATGTCGGACGACATCCGGGCGACGATGCAGGATCTGCGGCAGATGATGTTCCGCGACGTCTACACGAATCCGATCGCGAAGAGCGAGGAGACGAAGGTACGCCTTCTGTTCGGGGTGCTGTTTGACTACTACCGGAAGGATCCGACGCGGCTTCCGGAAAAATACCGGAACGCCATCGAAGAGGGCGAGCAGGTCGAGGTGGTGATCTGCGATTATATTTCCGGCATGACGGATCAGTACTGCATCCGCACATTTGAGAAAATTTACATCCCCCGCGCGTGGGATGTGTTTTAATCCGTGAGAGGTAACCGATGAAATACAGTGACGATGTGATCGAGGAGGTCCGCGCGCGCAATGACATTGTAGACGTGATCTCCGGATACGTGCAGCTGAAAAAGAAGGGAAGCCAGTACTTCGGGCTCTGCCCGTTTCACAATGAGAAGACGCCGTCCTTCTCGGTGAGCCGGCAGAAACAGATGTATTACTGCTTCGGCTGCCACGCGGGCGGCAACGTATTCACGTTTCTGATGCAGTACGAGAATCTGAGTTTTCAGGAGGCCCTCGAGTCGCTGGCGTCGCGTGCGGGCATCACGCTTCCGCAGCGGGAGATGAGCGGCCGCGAAAAGGCGGAGCACGACCGGCGCGAGCTGCTGCTCGGCATCCAGAAGGACGCGGCGATGTATTATTACGCGAAGCTGCGGACGCCGGAGGGAGCGGACGGTCTTTCGTATCTGAAAAAGAGGGAGCTCTCCGACGAGACGATCCGGCGGTTCGGACTGGGATTCTCCGGCCGGACGGGCAGCGAGCTGTACCGCTATCTGAGAAAGAAGAATTACACGGACGATCTGCTGAAGGATTCGGGCCTGTTCCGGATGGACGAGCGGCAGGGCGGCCGGGATAAATTCTGGAACCGCGTGATGTTCCCGATCATGGATGTGAGAAGCCGGGTGATCGGCTTCGGCGGCCGCGTGATGGGCGAGGGCGAACCGAAATACCTGAACTCTCAGGAGACGGAGATCTTCGACAAGAGCCGGAATCTGTACGGACTGAACATCGCCAGGAAGAGCCGGAAGAAGACGGTGATTCTCTGCGAAGGATACATGGACGTCATCTCCATGCACCAGGCGGGATTTGACAATGCCGTGGCGTCGCTGGGAACGTCGCTGACGTCCGGTCACTGCTCGCTTCTGAAGCGTTACACCGATCAGGTGCTGCTCATCTATGACAGCGATCAGGCGGGCGTGAATGCGGCGCTGCGGGCGATTCCGATGCTCCGTGAGGCGGGGATCCGGTCGAAGGTGGTGCATCTGGAACCGCACAAGGATCCGGATGAATTTATCAAAGCGGAGGGAGCGGAAGCGTTTCAGGATCGTCTGGATCAGGCGGAAAACAGTTTTCTCTTCGCGGTCCGCATGCTTGAGAGAAATTATGATATGACCGATCCGCAGGGGAAGAGCGATTTTCTCCACGCGGCGGCGGAGGAGATCCTGAAGCTCGAGGATGAGGTCGAGCGGGACAGTTACACCGGCACCATCGCGCACCGGTACGGCATCACAAAGGAGATGATGGAGAATCTTGTGAAGAAGCAGGCGCTCAGGGCAGTCGGGAGATCGCCGGTCTCAGGGCCGAAAAGTCTGAGCCGGCAGCGGATTCAGAATGAGCAGGCCGACGAGAAGGCGCAGAAGCTTCTGATCGGCTGGGAGGCGTCTTCTCCGGAGCTGATTTCGATCCTTGAGCCGTATCTCGATTCGGATGATTTCTCCGATCCCTTTTACCGCAGCATCGCCGTGATGGTGGCTGCCCAGGCGAAGGAGGGCCGCGTCAGTCCGGCCTCGATCCTGAACCACTTTGAGGATCAGGAGAGACAGAAGCGGGCGGCGGAAATCTTTAACGCACCGCCGCTTCCGGAGGATCCGGATGAAAGAGAGCGCGCGATTCTCGACGTCGTCTGCCGGCTCCGGAGAAACGGAATCGACCGGAGGCTCGGGAGCATAAATATGACGGAGCTTGCGCCGCTCCAGAAGCTCGCAGAGGACCGCAGACGGCTGGATGAGCTGTCGTCCCGGGGATTTCCTGCGCAGGTGCGGAAACAGATCGCAGAAATAAACAGTACGGATGTCGGATGACGGGGTTCGGATTCAGATAAAGAGAGGATTTCAATGGAGAAAGAAAAATTTGACAAGGAAAAATTCACAGAGAGACTGAAGGCCTTAAAAGAGCTGGCGAAGCAGAAAAAAAACACGCTTGAGTACCGCGAGATCGAGGAATATTTCAGCGACGCGGATCTGACCGGCGCTCAGATGAAGAAGGTCACAGAGTACCTCGAAGCCCACGGAATCGACATCCTGAGGATCCCGAAGGAAGACGGCGATGACAGCGACGAGGACGTTCTTCTCCTGAAGGACGATGAGGATGTCAATCTGGATGACGAGGAAGAGATCGACATGGAAAAGATCGATCTATCCGTCCCGGAGGGCGTCAGCATCGAGGACCCGGTCCGCATGTATCTGAAAGAGATCGGCAAGGTGCCGCTGCTGACCGCCGAGGAAGAGGTCGAACTGGCGAAGCGCATGGAGGAAGGGGATGAGGACGCGAAAAAGCGTCTGGCGGAGGCCAACCTTCGTCTCGTCGTCTCCATCGCGAAGCGCTATGTGGGCCGCGGCATGCTGTTTCTTGATCTGATTCAGGAGGGCAACCTCGGTCTGCTTAAGGCGGTTGAAAAGTTTGATTACCGGAAAGGATACAAATTTTCCACGTACGCGACCTGGTGGATCCGTCAGGCGATCACCCGCGCCATCGCGGATCAGGCGCGGACGATCCGCATCCCGGTTCACATGGTCGAGACGATAAACAAACTCATCCGCGTGTCCCGTCAGCTTCTTCAGGAGCTCGGACGGGAGCCCACGCCGGAAGAGATCGCGAAGGAGATGGATCTTTCGGTCGACCGCGTGCGTGAAATTCTGAAAATTTCGCAGGAGCCGGTTTCCCTTGAAACACCGATCGGCGAGGAGGAGGATTCCCACCTCGGCGATTTCATCCGCGATGACAATGCTCCGGTGCCGGCGGATGCGGCTGCCTTTACGATGCTGAAGGAACAGCTGGAAGAGGTCCTCAGCACGCTGACCGAGCGGGAACAGAAGGTCCTCCGCCTGCGGTTCGGACTGGATGACGGCCGTGCGAGAACCCTGGAGGAGGTCGGCCGTGAGTTCAACGTCACCCGCGAGCGGATCCGGCAGATCGAGGCGAAGGCACTCAGGAAGCTGCGCCATCCGTCGCGCAGCAGAAAGCTGAAGGATTATCTTGATTGAGGAAGAAGAACTTTCGAGGCGGCTGACCGCGATCTGCGATATGGTGCGGATCGGGAGAAGACCGGCTGATATCGGGTGCGACCACGCCTACGTTCCGATCCGCCTTGCGGCCCGGAACCGGATTGACGGGGCGATCGCCGCGGATGTGAGGGAGGCGCCGCTTTCGATCGCGTCGGAAAACATTCGGAGGCACGGCCTTGCCGACCGCATCGAGACGCGACTCTCGGACGGATTTTCCGGAATCCGTCCGGGCGAGATCGACTCGGCGCTGATCGCGGGGATGGGAGGAATGCTGATCTGCCGCATCCTGAAGGAAGGCCGGGAGATTCTTCCGTCCCTTCGGGAACTGATCGTCGAGCCCCAGTCGGATGTGGATCAGGTCCGGTACGTTCTCACCGAGGGAATCGCCGGCGTGAAATTCCGCATCGACGATGAGAAGCTGGTTCTTGAGCGCGGAAAATATTATCCGGTGATTCACGCACTGCCGTCGGACCGGGAGACCGGGCGGCACCTGCGGCAGGAAGAGCTTCTTTACGGTCCCGTTCTGCTGGCGGGAAAGGATCTGGTCCTGAAGGAATATCTTGAGATCAGACACCGGAAGCTCTGTGAGATCGAGCGGTCGCTCTTCCTCATCCGTGCCCGGGAGAAATCGAGAACCGCCCGCAGAAGAAATGAAATCGGAGAGGAGATCGCGTGCTGTGAAGCCGCGCTGAATTATTATGAAATGCAGTGAAATTTTAAAAAAATTCGAGGAAGATTTTCCGCTGGACGCCGCGGAGGAGTGGGATAACCCGGGACTTCTCGCGGGACGTCCGGATTCGGAGATCCGGACAGTGTATGTGACACTGGATGCGACGGACGAGGCGGTGGAGGAGGCCATAAGGGTCGGCGCCGATCTGATCATCTCCCATCATCCGCTGATTTTTTCACCGGTCCGCCGCGTGACGGACGAAGACCGCGTGGGCAGACGGCTGCTCGCGATGGCGGAGCATCACATCGCTTACCTCGCGGCGCACACGAATTTTGATGTGCGGAAGATGGCGGATCTGAACGAGAAACAACTCGGCCTGAAGGACACGGAGGTCCTTATGGTGACGGGAGAGCGCGGAGGAAAGCCTGAGGGAATCGGCCGCGTCGGCGCGCTCGCCGGGGAGAGAACGCTCTCTGCGTTCTGCGGGGACGTAAAAAGGGGACTCGGCATTCCCTATGTGCTCTGCTACGGAGATCCGGACCGCGTGATCCGCAGGGCGGCGGTTTCCGGCGGCTCCGGAAAAAGCGTGATCGAAGACGCGAAGAGGAAACACGCGGATGTCATTGTTACCGGCGATATTGATTACCACACGGCGATCGATTCCGTGGCCGACGGCCTTTCTGTCATCGACGCCGGGCATTACGGCACAGAGTATTGCTTCATTGACTACATGGCGGGCTATTTCCGGAAGAATTTCCCGGAACTATCGGTGCGGAAGGCGGAGGTCCGCCACCCTTATATCGTTTATTGACAAAAACCCGGAGGAACGGCATGATTTTATTACACTGCGAAGGACAGACTCTGCAATATCCGGACGGATCGGATTACCGCGCGGTCGCTGCGGATCTTCAGAAATCCTTCGACCACGACATCGTTCTGATCAAAGAAAACGGAGAGCTGCGCGAGCTGTTCCGCAGGCCGGAGAGCGGGGCCGAAATCGTTCCCGTGACGACCGCGGACACGGACGGACACAGGACGTACCAGAGAAGCATGAATCTGCTTCTGTACCGCGCGATTGACGACATCGCGGGGGGCAAAGCGCGGGTGATTCTCCACTTTTCGCACGGAAACGGATATTTTTATACGATTGCGGGAACAGAACGGGTTCGCCCGGAATGGCTCGAGCGGGTCGGGGAGCGGATGCGCGGGCTCGTGCGCGAATGCGTGCCGATCGAAAAGAGAAGCGTACCGACCGCGGATGCGCGCTGCATTTTCCGGAAGCGCGGCATGCAGGACAAGGATGAACTGTTCCGCTACCGCAGGACTTCGTCGGTCAATCTGTACCGCATCGGCGATTACGAGGATTACAATTACGGCTTTATGGTGCCGGACACCTCATACCTCAAATATTTTCAGCTGGTTCCCTACGCGGAGGGATTTGTGCTGGTGCTGCCGGAGAAAAGCGCGCCGGAGAAGCTCGAACCGTTCCGGCCGTCGGAGAAGCTCTTCCGGATCCAAGATGATTCGGAGAAGTGGGGCGAGTCCATGCACATCGACACGGTCGGCCGTCTGAACGACCAGATCACCGGAGACGACATCGCGCACACGATGCTGGTCGAGGAGGCGATGCAGGAGAGCCGCATCTCCGATATCGCCGAGGAGATCGCGCGGCGGCCGGACGTAAAGTTTGTCATGATCGCGGGACCTTCCTCCTCCGGCAAAACGACGTTTTCCAGGAGACTTTCGATCCAGCTGACGGCACACGGCATGAAGCCTCACCCGATCAGCCTTGACAACTATTACAGGGAGCGGTCGGAGACGCCGAGGGACGCAAAGGGAAATTACGATTTCGAGTGCCTCGAGGCGCTGGATCTCGACCTGTTTCAAAAACAGATGACGGAACTGCTCTCCGGTGAGGAGATCGAGCTTCCGCGCTATGACTTTACAAAGGGCGGGAAGGAGTACAAGGGCGACTATCTGCGGCTCGGCGGCAGCGATATCCTCGTGTTCGAGGGCATCCACGGCCTGAATGAACGCCTGAGCAGCTTTATCCCGCAGGAGCGGAAGTTCCGGATCTATATCAGCGCCCTCACGCAGCTCAACATCGATGAGCACAACCGGATTCCGACGACGGATGCGCGGCTGATCCGGCGGATCGTGCGGGATTACAGAACGCGCTCGACCTCGGCGAAGGAGACGATCGAGATGTGGGATTCCGTCCGGAGAGGCGAGGAAAAATACATTTTCCCGAATCAGGAGTCGGCGGATGTCGTATTCAACTCGGCGATGACGTACGAGCTGTCAGTGCTGAAGGTTTACGCGGAACCGCTTCTTTTTCAGATCCGTGAGAACGAGGCGGAGTATCTCGAGGCGAAGCGCCTGCTCAAGTTCCTTGATTATTT
>ONLT01000123.1 GCA_900318755.1 uncultured Eubacteriales bacterium | reverse complement strand
TTCTCGCCATCGAGGAGAAGGTCAACTGTGAAATTATGACGGACCGGTGCGTGATCGCCACCGGAGGCAGCGCTGTGTACAGCCGGGATGCGATGCGCCATCTGAAATCAATCGGTGTGGTGGTTTACCTCTGGGAATCCTGCAGCCATCTGAAAAAACGTCTCGGAGACCTGACGGACCGGGGAGTGGTGCTTCGTGATGGGCAGACGCTGGAGGATCTGTACGCAGAGAGAGCTCCGCTGTATGAAAAATACGCCGATCTCACGGTGCGGGAGGAATCGTTCGATATATCGGGAACGGTCCGGGAAATCTGCGCGCAGCTGAAGCGCTGCGGCGTTCTGTAACCGGAAGGCCGGCGGATTGCCGGTGCTGCGGTTATCGTTTCAGCAGCGCGGCGCACCGGATCGTCCCCACTGAGACATACCCGTCCGAAAGCGCCCGCAGGTCCGTACCCTCCGAAAAATTTGCGGGGTCAGTGCGAAGGCCGGCGCCCGTCAGTTCGATGCGATCGGGAAATTCTTCCAACTGACCCGGATCCTGCTCAGGCCTGCCTGCCACAGGATCCTTCGCAGCTGCCGTCCGGAACGCCGTCTGGTAATATCCTGCTCCGGCGGGCATCCTGTCCCATTGAACGCCGCGGCAGAAGGCATCGCCGCATTCCGGAAAGTTTACATTCCAGATCCGGTCCCGATAAACGGGGCCGGATAGAATTTTTTCCGTGACTGTCCGAAGATACCGGTCCGTCACAGAAAAATCGTCGGATGCTTCATGGGAGAAGACGATCGCCGGAATTCCGAGCATCAGTCCTTCCATCGCGGCGCCGACGGTTCCGGAGTAGACGATGTCATATCCGGCGTTGAAGCCGTTGTTGATTCCGGAAAAAATCACGTCCGGCTCCGAATCCATCAGGACGCGGCAGGCCGCATCGGTGCAGTCCGCAGGGGTGCCGGAGCAGGTGAAGGCGCGGCGCACGCCGGAGACCGGAAACTCATATCTTTGAAGCACGATCCCGCCGCGGATCGTCACACTCTGGGAAACGGCGCTGCGCTGACGGTCCGGCGCCACGACCCATGTCTCACCGAGCTGCACGCACAGCTCTGCCAGCCGGAGAATTCCTCCGGAATCAATTCCATCGTCATTTACAAGCAGCAGTCTCATCCTGGTTGTCCCTCTAATGTCCCTTCCGGTTATGACAAAATAGTGAAGTTTTCAAAACGCCCGATGCCGGATTTTCATCGATATCAGACAAGATAGTTGAGGTGAAAATCCCTCTTTTCGTTATAATGATAATCGTAAACGGGATGTACTTCAATACGAAAGACAGTAAAAGCAGAAATTATCTCGGAAGAATATACAATATGCATAAATTCATTCGTATAATTTGTGCGACAAGAATCGCTACTTTTGTGCTTTTATTTCGTTTACTGCTTATGAGCGAACCGCGGCGCTTATCAGCTGTTGTTTTAAGAGAACCAGGTATTTATGAGGAGAATGAGGTGCTCAAATGAAAAAGAGATTTACAGCAACAGTTATGGCGGGGGTTCTTTCGGCGGTTATGCTTGCGGGATGCGGCGGAAGCGCATCGTCGTCGGCCGGATCGGCATCATCGTCCGCCGGCAAAGTTTCTGCGTCCTCGGGCGCATCTTCGGGCAGTTCCGCTTCGGTTTCTTCCGGAAGCACAGCTGCGAACAACGGAAATATTGACATCAAGGTTGTTTTGAAGACACTTTCTTCGGATTACTGGCAGTATGTAATGAGAGGATGCCAGCAGGCGGGAAAGGATCTCGGCGTTCAGGTCGATATCGTGGGCGCGACATCTGAGACTGCTTACGACGAGCAGATCAATCAGATCGAAACGATTATGAACAGCGGTGAGGGCGATGCGATGGTCGTCTCTCCGCTGCAGGCGGATACGGTGGCGACGCAGATCGAAAGCTACGACAAGCCGGTCATCGCCATCGACACGGAAGTCCCTTCTGACAAGGTGCTTTCCTTCGTCGGATTTGATAATGAGGATATGGGCAAGCTCGGCGGCGAGGCAGGCGTCAAGGCGGCGAAGGCAGCCGGCTGGGACAAGGTCAGCGCGATCGCGATCGTCGGCGTTCAGGGCGATCCGACATCCGAAGCCCGTCTGAAAGGGTTCATCGAGGGAATTGAAGGCCAGGGCGGCGACTACTATGAAGATGAGACCCAGTACGCGGATTCCGTAGCGGATAAAGCGGTCAACTGCATGGAGGGAATTATCCAGACCCATCCGGAAGGCGTATCGGTTATCTTCTGCAACAACGATGATATGGCGATGGCGGCGGCAAGAGCGGCGCAGAGCTATGACGCTTACAAGAAGACGATTTTCATCGGCGCCGGCGGAACGGCGGCGGGCCTTCAGTCCATACTGAACGGCGAGGAGACGATGACCGTAACGTTTGACGGGTATGACGTCGGATACAAGGGCGTCCAGGCGGCGGTCGACGCGGTCAACGGAAAGAAGCTGGAGTCCTTCATCGCTTCCGAAGGAACGGTGGTCGGAAAGGATGGGGCGCAGGATATGCTGGATCTGGTCAACAAGAGACTCAACGGATAATATTATACAAAAAAGGAGGCGGAAATATCTGCCTTCTTTTTTCAATGAAATAAAAATTATGATATAATACAAATTGTATTTGTTAATTTTACACAGAGGGGGAATTTACATATGAGGAAAAAACTATTCAGTATTCTGGTTACTGCAGCGATCGTTGGCACACTGACTGCCTGCGGCGGTACATCATCTTCATCACAGACTGCGTCAGAGCAGACATCAGCTGCTTCAGTCTCAGAAACATCTGACACAGCAGATGCTGTCGCATCCGGCAGTACAGGTGCAGCATCGGAAACGTCTGATGCAGGTGCCGCCAAAACAGCTGACGAGCCGGCGGCTCCGACAACCGGACATTGGGAGGGGGACCTCGGAGCAGGCAATTACACCGCAGGAAAGGATATCCCATATGGCACATACAATCTTACCGCTGCCTCCGGGTCAGGTAATGTATCTTCTTCCAATATGTATGCCGGCGGGCTCAATGAAGTCATGGGATCTGATACGAGCGATGGTTACACGCAGAACACTTTTAACGGACTTCAGATGACAGACGGGGTGGTTCTGAGTGTAGGCGGCACGGTCATTATTCATCTTAGCTCAGATGATGCGCAGATATCCAATATCACAGGAAGAGTTGTTGAAGCAGAAGTGCAGACCGACCTTTCTGCCGGAAATTATACAGCGGGAACGGACTTTCCGGCAGGCGTTTATAATATCGTTGCCACAGGTTCTTCGGGAAACGTGTCGTCAAGCAATCTTTATGATGGCGGTTTGAATGAAATTATGGGAACGGATACAAGCGACGGGATGACCGTCTCTCAGGTTAACAATGTTGAACTTCCGGAGGGAACCACATTAACTGTTTCAGGAACCAGCGTGCAGCTTGTACCTGTCGGAAAATGAAAGAACTTCGGAAAAATGAAAAAAGAGCGACCATCCGCAATGGGTGATCGCTTTTTTAATGCCCTCCGGATAAATAGCCGGTTTGCCCCTGTGCGGTCTTGCGGCAGGGGCTCCGTCTGTTGTAAAATAAGCCAGATAATATTTGCGTCGTTTGTGTCAGTTGAAAAGGAGGAAATTTCCTATATGAGACATCTGATGAGTCCGCTGGATTTTTCAGTCGATGAAATCGAGTCCATGATGGATCTCGCGGTGAAAATTAAAAATGATCCGGAGAAATACGCGCATGTATGTGACGGCAAAAAAATAGCGACTCTTTTCTATGAACCAAGTACCCGGACGCGGCTCAGTTTTGAAACGGCTATGCTGAATCTCGGCGGAAAGGTGATCGGCTTTTCAAGCGCGGCCAGCAGCTCGGCCACAAAAGGCGAGAGCGTCGCGGACACGATCCGTGTCGTAGGAACGTTCGCGGACATCGCGGCGATCCGTCATCCGAAGGAGGGCGCGCCCCTTGTCGCATCCAGAGTATCGCCGATTCCGGTGATCAACGCAGGGGACGGCGGACACCAGCATCCGACCCAGACTCTGACGGATCTGTTTACCATCCGTTCGCTGAAAGGAAGCATCCGGGACCTGACCATCGGTCTGTGCGGCGATCTGAAATTCGGCCGCACCGTGCATTCCCTGATCACGGCGCTCATCCGTTATCCGAACATCCGGTTTGTCCTCATTTCTCCGGAAGAACTGCGGCTTCCCTCGTACATCCGGGAGGATGTGCTGGACCGGAACCACATCGAATACCGTGAGGTGACGCGGCTCGAAGAGGCGATCCCGGATCTCGACGTTCTGTATATGACGCGGGTTCAGAAAGAGCGCTTCTTCAACGAAGAGGATTACGTCCGGATGAAGGATTTCTACATTCTGGACAGCGAGAAGATGCAGCTGGCAAAGGACGATATGTACGTTCTTCATCCGCTTCCGCGCGTGAATGAAATCGCGGTAGAAATTGACGACGACCCGCGTGCGGCTTATTTCAGGCAGGTACGGTACGGCATGTTTATCCGTGAGGCATTGATCATGACACTGCTGGAGGTAAAAGGATGTTAAATGTAGGCGCACTGGAAAACGGATTTGTTATGGATCACATCAAGGCCGGCAAGGCGATGACCATCTACCACGATCTTCATCTGGACCGGCTCGACTGCACGGTCGCAATTATCAAAAACGCGCGCAGCGAAAAAATGGGCCGGAAGGACATCATCAAGGTGGAGTATCCGGTCGAGAAGCTGAACATCGATGTGGTCGGATTCATTGATCACAACATCACGATCAACGTCATCCGCAACGGAAAGATCGTCGAGAAGAAGAAGCTTTCGCTCCCGAAAAAAATCGTGAATGTCATCAAATGCAAGAACCCGAGGTGCATCACCTCCATCGAGCAGGGTCTGGATCAGGTCTTCGTTCTGACCGATCCCGAAAAAGAAGTATACCGGTGCATGTATTGCGAGGAAAAATACACCGGACACCGCAATAAATAATGGGAGACAAAAAGCTATGGATCATATTATTTCAAGGCTCGTGATGTACGGATCGATGCCGAAGGACACGATTCTGATGCAGCTTTCCGATATCTGCACCAGCGCCCGCGAGGGACGCGAGAGCAGGGACGTGCTGGTCACGCGCTGCTATCAGCAGATCAAGCGGATTCTTATCATCGCGACGGATTACGGGTTTGACCGGAATCTGTGGCAGAATTATCTGACGTTTCTGCTGATCACGGATGAGAACCCCTTCAGTCTGACGTGCGAGAAGGTCGGCGCGACGCCGGGCGGTTCCTGCAATTATTTTGCGGCCGGCGATTTTAAGATTTTCATGGAGCTGTTCCACTACGATTTCTCGTGGCTGGAGAACCTGCTCGGGATCGACTGTTTTTCCCGGATTTTACATTATAAGGCGATCGGAAAACCGGAGCTGATGTATAATAAGAATGTCAGCGAAAAGGTGCAGGCGCTCAGCGATCAGCTGGACGCGGCGAAGGACGAGAACGAATTTTTCGATGCTGTCACGGCGTTCTACCGCGACTACGGCGTCGGCATGTTCGGACTGAACAAGGCGTTCCGGATCATTGAGCACGAGGACGGACCGGTGGGCTTTCATCCGATCAACAACATGGACAAGGTCATGCTGGACGATCTGATCGGTTATGAGATCCAGAAGAAAAAGCTCGTCGACAACACGAAGGCGTTTGTCGAGGGACGAAGAGCGAACAACTGTCTGCTCTTCGGCGATTCCGGAACCGGAAAATCGACGTGCATCAAGGCCATCGTCAACGAGTTCTATCCGCAGGGCCTGCGCATGATCGAGATTTACAAGCACCAGTTCAAGAATCTCTCGAATGTGATCGCACAGATCAAAAACCGGAATTACAAATTTATTATCTATATGGATGACCTCTCCTTCGAGGAATTCGAGATCGAGTATAAATTCCTGAAGGCGGTCATCGAGGGCGGCGTCGAGACGAAGCCGGATAACATTCTGATTTACGCGACTTCAAACCGCCGCCACCTGATCAAGGAGACGTGGAGCGACCGCGACGACATGGAATCCGGCAACGGACTGCACCGTTCCGACACGATGGAGGAGAAGCTTTCGCTCGTTCATCGCTTCGGCGTGACCATCAGCTTTTCGAAGCCGAGTCAGCAGGAGTATTTCCGGATCGTCACCGGTCTGGCGCGCAAGAACGGAATTACCATGTCCGACGAGGAACTGAAGGCCGGCGCAAACAAGTGGGAGCTTTCCCACGGCGGCATCTCGGGAAGAACGGCGCAGCAGTATGTCACGTATCTTCTCGGTATGCAAAAGTGACCGGGCGGAACGGCATGTGAGGTTTGATCATGGCAGATTTAAAGGAACTGCGCCGGGAAATCGACCGGACGGACAGCGAAATTGTCCGTCTGTTCGAGCGGCGTATGCATCTTGTGGCGGACGTGGCCCAGTATAAAATTGAAAACGGCATGCAGGTGCTCGATTCGCGGCGGGAGACTGAAAAGCTCAAGACGCTCAGCGAGGGGGCGTCCACCGACTTCAACGAGACGGCGGTCCGTGAAATCTTCCGGCAGATGATGGCGATCAGCCGGAAGCGGCAGTACCAGATTCTGACGGAACACGGCCAGGGGGAGACGCTTCCCTTCGGCCAGTGCGACGCCTTCGATTTTGAGGGCAGCCGCGTCGTGTTTCAGGGAGTTGAGGGCGCGTACAGCTTCGCCGCCATGCGCACCTTTTTCGGGGACGCCATCGACAGCGTTCATGTAGAGACGTGGCGCGAGGCGATGCAGATGGTGGCGGACGGGGATGTGGACTACGGCGTCGTGCCGATCGAAAATTCGACGGCGGGCAGCGTGTCCGATATCTACGACCTGCTGGCTGATTTTCCGATTTACATCGTCGGCGAGCAGGTGATTCCCATCAATCACCGGCTGCTGGGGATTCCCGGCGCGAAAAAGGAAACGATCCGCACCGTTTACTCGCATCCGCAGGCGCTGGCCCAGTGCAGAGCCTACCTGGAGGCGCACCCGCAGTGGGAGTGCGTCCCGGTTCTGAACACGGCGATGGCGGCGGAGAAGGTGGCGGATGAGCAGGATCCGGCCCACGCGGCGATCGCCAGCGAGACGGCGGCGGAATTTTACGGCCTCAAGGTGCTGGAGGAAGGACCGATCTCGAGAAAGAAAAACGCGACACGGTTTGTGATTCTCTCGAACCGCTGCTGCTTTGTGCGGAACGCGCGGAAGATCAGCATCTGCTTCGAGCTGCCGCATCAGTGCGGTACTCTTTACAATGTCCTGTCTCATTTTATTTTCAATGAGCTGAACATGACGCGGATCGAATCGCGTCCGATTCCGGATAAGACCTGGGAGTACCGGTTCTTCATCGATTTTGAGGGGAATCTGAATGACCCGGGCGTTCAGAACGCCCTGTTCGGAATCCGCTCGGAGACCGCGGATCTGAGACTTCTCGGAAGCTGCTGACGGCGTCATCCGCCGTCAGGTTCAGATTTTAAGGTGATTGGAAAGGCTGCTGGAATAAGAAAACGGGGAGGAAGCGGAAGGTGAGATACAGTACATTTGCCGCCATATACATCGGGACGTACGATGTGACGATGGAGGTATTTGAGATCTCAAAAAGCAGGGGCATCCGGAGTATCGACAAGATAAGGAAGCACCTGGAGATCGCGACAGACACATACGCGACCGGAAAAATCAGCGATCAGAACATCCGGGCGCTCATTGGGATTCTTCAGAACTTTATGCAGATCGCGAAGGAATATAAGGTGGAGAGCGTCCGGGCCATCGCCGGAAGCTCCATCCGGGACGCGGAAAACAACGTCTTTATCATGGGACAGATCCGGGAGAAGATTGGCCTTGGCGTCGAGCTCTTAAGCAACTCGGAGCAGCGGTATCTGAGCTTCAAGGCCATCGTTTCCTCGGATCCGAAGATCATGGAGCTGATGGAAAAAGGGACCGCGGTCATCGACGTCGGAGGCGGAAGTATTCAGGTCTCGATTTTCGAGCACGGCCGTCTGAACACGACGCTGAATCTCCGGATCGGCGGACTGCGCGTCCGGGACCGTCTGCTTCCGATGCAGACGAGCGTGAACAATTACCCGGAGCTGGTGGAGGAGTACATCTCCCATGAGATGCACACATTCCGGAAAGTTCATCTTCAGGGACGGACGTTTGAGAGCGTGATCCTGAACGGCGATTTTATCACGGAATCGCTGATCCGCGTCATCGAGAACGGCGACAGCCACATCGTCTCGAGAAAACGGTTTGACCGCTGGTACAGCGACATCATCACCTGCACGGACGATGATCTCGCCGTCCGACTGAATATTCCGGCGGAATTCGCGTCGATTCTCCGGCCGACGGCGATCCTGTACCACAAATTCGTCGATGAAATCGGCGCGCAGAAGATTTACGCGTCGGGCGTGTCGCTCTCCCGGGGCGTGGCTTACGAGTACGCAGAGACGACGAAAAAGATGAAATCGCAGCACAGCTTCGAGGACGATATTCTCGGCGCGGCGAGCGAGCTGGCACACCGCTACCGCGTAGAGGAGGCCCATGTGGAGAACGTCGGACTCTGCGCTCAGGCGATTTTCGACGCGACCCGGAAACGGTTCGGCCTGACGCAGCGGGACCGTCTGCTGATGCGGATCGCGGTGATGCTGCACGAGGTCGGAAAATACATCAGCCTGAACAACAACGGCGCGTGCGCGTATCAGATCATCACGCACAACGAAATCATCGGTCTGTCTCACGAGGAGCAGAAGCTGATCGCTCACATCGTGATGTACAACACGTGCTGGCTGCCGGACTTCGAGTCCTTCACAAGGGAAACCGGATATGACGGAGAACGGTATCTCCGCATCGCGAAGCTGACTGCGATTCTGCGTCTCGCCAACGAGCTGGACAGGAGCCACCGCCAGAAGGTAAAGAACATCCGCGTCAAGCTGACCGACGAGGTTCTGAAGATCCGCGTCTACGCGGATCACCCCTTTGCGCTGGAGCAGAACCTGATCCGCAGGCAGATTTCGTTCTTCAAATATGTGTATAACATCGACGTGGATCTCCGCGTGACGAGAATCGGCTGACGTACGGGACAGCCGGATATTTAAGGGATTGGATTTAAGGATGAATGGATGGATCGATCAATGAAGGGAGAGTCTGAAGAATGAGAGAGAATCTCAGGAAGTACGATAAACCGGAGTATTTTAAGAACAGGGAGCTGTCGTGGGTGCAGTTTAACGAACGTGTCCTTTCCGAAGGCCGCGACCGGAGCATCCCCCTGTTCGAGCGTCTGAAATTCTTAAGCATCGTGTCATCAAACCTGGACGAGTTTATGATGGTGCGCGTCGCTTCGCTGAAGGATATGCAGAATTCCAATTACACAAAGCCGGACAATTCCGGCATGACGCCGACCATGCAGCTGGCGGCACTCTCGGAGGCCATCCACAAGATGGTCGGTAAGCAGTATTCGACGTACAACCGGTCGGTTCTTCCGGCGCTGGAGGGAATCGGCCTGTGCATCGCGGACGATATCTCGATGCTGACGCCGGAGGAGACAGAGTATCTGGATGCTTATTTTGACAGCAGCATATACCCGGTTCTGACGCCGATGGCCCTCGACCAGTCGAGGCCCTTTCCGCTGATCCGGAATAAGTCGCTGAACATCGCCGCACTGATCTCCAAGGGCCAGAAGCGCAGCAAGGCGGATTTTGCAACGGTTCAGGTGCCTTCCGGACTGCCCCGGTTCGTCGAGCTGCCGAGAAGGGCGGACGGGACGCGGGTGCTCGTCCTGCTCGAAAAGGTGATCGAGAAAAACATCGCCAAGCTCTTTCAGAGCTATAACGTGATCTGCTGCTACCCGTACCGCATCATGCGCAACGCGGAGCTGGGAATTGACGAGGATGACGCCTCCGATCTGCTGATCGAAATCGAGAAGTCCCTGAAGAAACGGCAGTGGGGCGAGGTCATCCGTCTGGAGGTCGACGATAAAATCGACGAGGACCTGCTCCGGATTCTGATGCGCGAGTACAACATCAAGGAACAGGACATCTACCGCATCCCGGGCCCTCTTGATCTCACCTTTCTCATGAAGGTATACGATCTTGACGGCTTCGGCGAATATAAGATCCCGCCCTATACGCCTGCGGCCGTTCCGCAGCTGGCGGGCGAGGGCAGTATCTTCTCGAAGATCCGCAACGGGGATATCTTCCTCCATCACCCGTACATGACCTTTGATCCGGTCGTGGATTTCGTGCGCCAGGCGGCGCGCGACCCGGAGGTACTGGCGATCAAGCAGACGCTGTACCGCGTCAGCGGAAATTCGCCGATCATCGCCGCCCTTGAAAAGGCCGCGGCCAACGGGAAGCAGGTCACGGTGCTCGTCGAGCTGAAGGCGCGGTTCGACGAGGAGAACAACATCGTCTGGGCCCGCGAGCTTGAGAAGGCTGGCTGCCACGTGATCTACGGACTGGTGGGTTTGAAGACCCACAGCAAGATCACGCTCGTCGTGCGCCGGGAGGACGACGGCATCCGGCGCTACGTCCATCTTGGCACAGGAAACTACAACGACAAGACGGCGAAGCTCTATACGGACTGCGGCATCCTCACCTGCGACGCGCGGATCGGCGAGGACGCCACCGCCGTTTTCAATATGATCTCCGGCTACTCTGAGCCGAGTCACTGGAACAGCCTGATCGTCGCGCCCTTCTGGCTGCGGGACAGGTTTCTCGCTCTGATCGGGCGGGAGGAGAAGAACGCGCTCGCCGGCAAGCCGGCGCGCATCGTGGCAAAGATGAACTCCCTGTGCGATCCGGAGATCATAGCGGCCCTTTACAGCGCATCCTCCGCAGGCGTAAAGATTGAACTGATCGTCCGCGGCATCTGCGCGCTGAAGGTCGGAATTCCCGGGGTGAGCGAGAACATCCATGTCCGGTCGATCGTAGGAAATTTCCTTGAGCACGCCAGAATCTTCTATTTCTATAACAACGGAACGGAAGAGGTCTACATGGGCAGCGCGGACTGGATGCCGAGAAACCTGGACAAGCGGGTGGAGATCGTATTTCCGCTGTATGATAAAAATACAAAGGAAGCGGCGATGCACATTCTGAAGGTGCAGCTGGCGGATACCGTCAAGGCCAGAATCCTCACTCCGGAGGGTAAATACGAACGGGTCGATAAACGCGGAAAAGAGCTGATTAACGCGCAGAAACGGTTCTGTGAGGAGGCTACGGCGGCGGCAAAAAAGGGATCCCAGAACGCGTATCAGGGGACCAGAACCTTCGTCCCGATTGAGGCTCCGGAGGGCGAAACCGCAAAGATTTCGGGCGTGGACGATATTTGACAAATAATATTGAGTAGAGTATTATAAAAACCGTTTAGATTACATGAAAGGTACTGGAAAATCCATGATTCAGAGAATATATTCCATTCTGGTTGACAACACATCCGGAGCGCTGAACCGGATCGCGGGACTCTTCAGCAGGCGCGGCTACAACATCGACAGCCTGACGGTGGGCGTGACCGCAGATCCGAAGTATTCCCGCATGACGATCGTCACGACCAGCGACGACGAGCTGGAACTGGACCAGATCGGCCGGCAGCTCGCGAAGCTGGTGGACGTCCGGGACATCAAGGTGCTGAAAAGCGGACAGAGCGTCAACCGCGAGCTGATCCTCGTCAAGGTAAAGACCGACAAGGAGCAGCGCAGAGACCTGATCGAGCTCGCGAACATATTCCGGGCGAAGATCGTCGATGTTGGAACGAATTCAACGATTGTGGAACTGACCGGTACGGAGAACAAGCTGAACGCGTTTCTCCGCCTGCTCGACGATTACGAAATTCTCGAGCTCGCCCGGACCGGAATCACGGGACTGTCCCGCGGCATGGACGACGTTCGTTATCTGTAATTCCGGCTGATTTCTGCTTGTAAAAGGGCTTCGCCCTTTCACATAAATTTACTAAGAGTGAATGGAGGATATTTACTATGCCAGCACAGATCTATTATCAGGAAGACTGCAACCTTTCTCTTCTGGACGGAAAAAAGATTGCCATCATCGGCTATGGCAGCCAGGGACACGCTCACGCACTGAACCTGAAGGACTCCGGATGCGACGTCATCGTCGGTCTGTATGAGGGATCCAAGTCCTGGGCGAAAGCGGAGCAGCAGGGCCTGAAGGTATATACCGCGGCAGAGGCTGCGAAGCAGGCGGACATCATCATGATTCTGATCAACGATGAGCTGCAGGCTGATATGTATAAGAAGGACATCGCTCCGAACCTCAAAGAGGGCGATATGCTGATGTTTGCACACGGCTTCAACATCCATTTCAATCAGATCATCCCGCCGAAGAACGTCGATGTTACGATGATCGCTCCGAAGGCTCCGGGCCACACCGTAAGAAGCGAGTATCTCCGCGGAAGAGGAACCCCGTGCCTGATCGCAGTTGAGCAGGATTACACCGGAAAGGCTAAAGAGCTGGCTATGGCGTACGGCCTCGGCATCGGCGGCGCGAGAGCAGGACTTCTTGAGACCACATTCCGTGTTGAGACCGAGACGGATCTGTTCGGTGAGCAGGCGGTTCTGTGCGGCGGCGTAGTCGCTCTGATGCAGGCGGGCTTTGACACTCTGGTTGAGGCAGGATACGATCCGAGAAACGCTTATTTCGAGTGCATCCATGAAATGAAGCTGATCGTCGATCTGATCTATCAGTCCGGATTCAAGGGAATGCGTTATTCCATCTCCAACACGGCTGAGTACGGCGATTACATCACCGGACCGAAGATCGTCACCGATGAGACGAGAAAAGCGATGAAGCAGATTCTTTCTGATATCCAGGACGGAACGTTCGCGAAAGACTTCCTGACCGAGATGTCCGCTGGCGGACAGGCTCACTTCAAAGCCCTCAGACAGAAAGCTTCGGAGCATCAGTCCGAGAAGGTCGGCGAGCAGATCAGAGAGCTGTACAGCTGGAATGACGAGGACAAACTCGTAAACAACTGATTCATTCAGAATTAACAGGTTCGAACGATAAGAGCTGCTGCATTTGTGACAGGCGCATCTTCCGTATGCCGCTTCTATCAGATGCGGCAGCTCAAATTATATTCACGGAGGTAGGACATTATGGGTATGACGATGACGCAGAAGATCCTTGCTCACGCTGCCAGCCTCGATGAAGTAAAGGCCGGGCAGCTGATCGAGGCGAAGCTGGACCTCGTTCTCGGAAACGACATCACAACGCCGGTCGCGATCGACGTCATGAAACAGTTCAAAAAGCAGGAGGTCTTCGACCGCGATAAGATCGCGCTGGTCATGGACCATTTTATCCCGAACAAAGACATCAAATCCGCCGAGCACTGCAAGATTGTCCGCGACTTCGCGGCGAAGTATCAGATCACCAATTACTTTGACGTCGGACAGATGGGCATCGAGCACGCCCTTCTTCCGGAGAAAGGTCTCGTCGTCGCGGGTGATGTCGTGATCGGTGCGGATTCGCACACCTGCACGTACGGCGCCCTCGGCGCGTTTTCCACCGGCGTCGGAAGTACGGATATGGCGGCCGGCATGGCTACCGGAAAGGCGTGGTTCAAGGTTCCGCCGGCGATCCGGTTCAATCTCGTCGGAAAGCCGTCGAAGTGGGTCAGCGGCAAAGACGTGATTCTGCATATCATCGGCATGATCGGCGTCGACGGGGCTCTCTATCAGTCGATGGAATTCACCGGACCGGGCGTCGCGGAGTTGTCGATGGACGACCGCCTGACCATCTCGAACATGGCGATCGAGGCGGGCGGCAAGAACGGAATCTTCCCGGTCGACGAGAAGACGATCGCTTATATGAAGGAACATTCCAAAAAGACCTGGACCGCGTATGAGGCGGACCCGGACGCGGAGTATGAAGCGGAATACACGATTGATCTCTCGAAGCTTCAGCCGACGGTGTCCTTCCCGCATCTTCCGGAGAACGCGAAGGAAATCGGAACCTTCGGCAGGATCGCCATCGATCAGGTCGTTATCGGCTCCTGCACCAACGGTCGGATCGAGGATCTGCGGACCGCCGCGGAAATTCTAAAAGGGCGTCAGGTGAAAAAGGGACTTCGCTGCATCGTGATCCCGGCGACACAGAACGTCTATCTTCAGGCGCTTAAAGAAGGCCTGATCGAGACCTTCATCGAGTCCGGAGCGGTCGTAAGCACGCCGACCTGCGGCCCGTGTCTGGGCGGCTACATGGGAATCCTTGCCCATGGCGAGCGCTGTGTCTCGACCACGAACCGGAACTTTGTCGGACGCATGGGCGCGGTTGACTCGGAAATTTATCTCGCGAGCCCGGCGGTTGCGGCCGCGTCGGCCATTACGGGAACCGTCAGCGGACCGTCCGAACTCGGACTGTAAGAAAGGGGGATCATTATGCAGGCACACGGCACAGTTTTCAAATACGGCGACAACGTAGATACAGACGTCATCATCCCGGCGCGCTACCTGAATTCCTCCGATCCTGCGGAGCTGGCGACGCACTGCATGGAGGACATCGACCGGGACTTCGTCAAAAAAGTACAGCCCGGCGACATCATCGTCGCCAATAAAAACTTCGGATGCGGCTCCTCCCGTGAGCATGCGCCGATCGCCATCAAGGCATCCGGCGTCAGCTGCGTCATCGCGGAGACTTTTGCGCGCATCTTCTACCGCAATTCCATCAACATCGGGCTTCCGATCATCGAGTGTCCGGAGGCGGCCAGGGAGATCGAAAGCGGCGACGAGGTAACGGTCGATTTTGATTCCGGAAGGATCTGCGATCTCACCACGGGAAAAGAATACCAGGGCCAGTCGTTCCCGGAATTCATGCAGAAAATCATCTCCGCCGGAGGGCTGGTTAATTACATCAACGAGTCGGAATAAAGCCGGCGCCCCGTCCTTTGGGGCCCGGATGGCAGGGCACGATCCCGTCCGGGAACGAAATAAGCAAAAGAGTTCCCGAAACGGGCCGTGCTCTGCGGAATAAGTATTGAAATAATTCCGAAAATAAGATACAATTCATCATATCGGGGCATGGCTCAGTCTGGTAGAGCACACGGCTGGGGGCCGTGGGGCCGCAGGTTCGAATCCTGTTGCCCCGATGAAATCCGATCATGTTGAGGGGTCCCGCACGCGGGGCTCCTTTTTGTCTTATTTTAAGAAAAAGGGGGATCATGGGATGGAACCGGTAAAAATGATTTACTGTATGCAGTGCGGAACAAAACTCGGAACCAGATATCTGGAGGGCGAGGGCATCGTGCCGTACTGCCCGAAGTGTCAGGATTACCGGTTTCCTGTGTTCAGCACGGCGGTCAGCATGATCGTCCGGAACTGCGACGGAAACATCATCCTGATCCGCCAGTACGGAAGACCGCGGTTTATTCTGATCGCCGGATATGTGAACCGGGGCGAGGACGCGGAGGACGCGGTGCGCCGGGAGGTGTCGGAGGAGCTGGGCATGACCGTGACCTCCATGGTATTCAACCGGAGCCGCTTTTATAAGCCCTCCAACTCGCTGATGCTGAAGTTCAGCGTCACCGTAAAGGAAAAGCTG
>ONLT01000096.1 GCA_900318755.1 uncultured Eubacteriales bacterium | reverse complement strand
TATCGGAATCATCAACCGCTACACGCAGGAGCACCCGATTCTGGTCGATAAATATCTGGAGGGAAAGGAGATCGAGGTCGACGCGGTCTGCGACGGCGAGGATATCCTGATCCCCGGCATTATGGAGCACGTCGAGCGGGCCGGCATCCACTCCGGCGACAGTATCTCTGTCTACCCGGCGATGGACCTGTCCGATCGGGTGACGCGCACGATCGAGGATTACACGAAGAAACTCGCGAACGCGCTGCACGTGCTCGGAATGATCAACATTCAGTTCATCGTTTATAAGGAAGAAGTCTACGTCATCGAGGTCAACCCGCGGTCGTCGAGAACCGTCCCGTACATCAGCAAGGTTACGGGCATCCCGATCGTTCCGCTGGCGACGGAGGTGATTCTCGGCCATACGATCCGCGAGCTCGGATATGAGCCGGGACTTCAGAAGAAGGCGGATTACATCGCGATCAAGATGCCGGTCTTCTCCTTCGAGAAGATCCGCGAAGCGGATATCAGCCTCGGGCCGGAGATGAAGTCGACCGGCGAATGTCTGGGCATCGCGCGCTCCTTCAACGAGGCGCTGTACAAGGCGTTCCTCGGCGCGGGTGTAAAGCTTCCGAAGTACAAAAATATGATCATTACTGTCCGCGACAGCGAGAAGGAGGCGATCGTTCCGATCGCGAAGCGGTTCGAGAAGCTCGGATACCGTATCTTTGCGACGCGCGGCACGGCGAAGAGCCTGATCGACGGCGGCGTGAACGCACTTCCTGTGAATAAGATCGAGCAGCCGAGTCCGAATCTGATGGACCTGATTCTCGGACATAAAATCGACCTCGTCATCGATATTCCGCAGGAGGGCGTCGAGCACAAGAAGGACGGTTTCGTGATCCGCAGAAGCGCGATTGAGACCGGCGTCAATGTTCTCACCGCGATCGATACGGCGGAGGCACTGGTGACATCGCTCGAGAACACAGACATCAAAAAGCTCGAGCTGATCGATATTGCGACCATCGCGGGACGCGGAAAGATCGGCGGATGACCGGTCGGGAAGTAGGATGTTATGTCATTGATCGTATTTATTAAGACGCTGCTGTTCGGAATCGTCGAGGGAATCACGGAGTGGCTTCCGATCAGCAGTACCGGACATCTCGTGCTGCTCGGCGGCGTTCTGGATCTCGGAATGAGCTCTTCCTTTATGGAGATGTTCAACGTCGTGATTCAGCTCGGTGCGATTATGGCGGTCGTGGTGATTTATTTCAAAAAACTGTGGCCGTTCCATACGAAGAAAAACCGGCCGGAGCGCTCCTGGTTCGCCAATCCGGCGGCTTCCGGAGCAGCGGGCGGCTTCCAGCGCTTCGCAAACAATTATTTATATATGGATAAGATCGTACTGTGGCTGAAGATCATCGTTTCGGTCCTGCCGGCGGTGGTCATCGGATGGCCTCTGGACAACACGGTCGAAAAGTATATGTACAAGTCGGTTCCGATCGCGCTGATGCTGATCATTTACGGAATCCTGTTCATCGTGATCGAGGACCGCAACCGGTCGAAAAAGCCGCGCGCTTCCAGAATCAGCCAGATCACATGGCGGGATGCTTTGATTGTCGGGCTGTTTCAGGTGCTCGCAATCATCCCGGGAACATCCAGATCCGGTGCTACGATTATCGGAGGAATCCTGATCGGACTGTCCCGGCCGCTGGCGGCGGAGTACACGTTCTATCTCGCGATTCCCACGATGCTCGGTGCGTCTGTTCTGAAGATCGCAAAATTCGGCGGCCATTTCACCGCTTCGGAGGGAGCCGTGCTTGCGGTCGGAATGATCAGCGCGTTCCTCGTGTCGATCTTCGCGATCCGCTTTCTGATGCAGTACGTCCGAAAACACGACTTCAAGGTGTTCGGATGGTACCGGATCGCACTCGGAATTCTCGTACTGATTTTAGTCGGAGCGGGTGTGCTCACCAACACGCCTGCCTGACGGGAAAGGAATAACAACGGACTGATGCTGAAAAAATATTTACTGACGTTTCTGGTGGCTATGGTTCCGATCGTGGAGCTCCGGGGGGCGATTCCGATCGGTGTGGCCTGGGGACTGCCGGTGGTGCCGTGCTATATTATCGCCGTTCTGGGCAATATGGTTCCGGTACCGTTTATCTATTTCTTCGCGAGGAAGCTTCTCGTGTGGGGAAGTGACAAGAAGCTGACCGGCCGCTTTTTCCGGTTCTGTCTCGAAAAAGGAGAGCGGGGCGGTGAAAAGCTGAAGGAGAAGGCGGGAAGAGGCCTGTTTGTGGCGCTGATGCTGTTTGTGGCGATCCCGCTTCCGGGGACCGGCGCGTGGACCGGAACGCTGGCTGCCAGCATTCTGGATATCGGATTTAAGAAAAGCGTCGCCGCCGTCATGCTCGGGGTTCTGATCGCGGGTGTGATCATGGGCGTCGGATCGTCCGGCGTACTGGCGCTGGTATCCCGTTAGACAGAGTTTTCAGGAAATGATTGGCTGATGCGTTTTGCCGCACCCGGCGGATCAGGCATCCTGGTGGAGGAACAGATATGAAGTGTCCGTATTGCGGGGCAGAAAATAACCATGTTGTCGACACAAGACCTGTGGAGGAGGAGAACCTGATCCGCCGCCGCAGAATCTGCGACAGCTGTCATCACCGTTTCACGACGTATGAAAAGATCGAAACCATCCCTCTGATGGTGATCAAAAAGGATCAGAACCGCGAGCAGTATGACCGGAATAAAATTATGGCCGGCATTCTGCGCGCCTGTCACAAACGCCCGGTTCCGGTTCAGATGATCAACGAGCTGGTCGATCAGGTGGAGAACGAGATTTTTAATCTCGGGGAAAAGGAGGTCGAAAGCAGCGTAATCGGAGAGATTGTCATGAAATATCTGATTAATCTCGACGCCGTTGCCTACGTCCGTTTTGCGTCGGTTTACCGCGAGTTCAAGGATGTGAATACATTCATGGATGAGCTGAAAAAGCTTTTGAAACAGAAGGATCAGGACGAGTCGGATAGCGGGGATACACCGGTATGACGATGATCAAGATCTGCGGTCTCACTTCACCGGAGGAGGCCGCTTTTTTAAATGAAATTCATTCGGACTTCGCGGGGATGGTTTTATTCTGCGGGAAAAGCAGAAGGAATATTCCGATCGGACGCGCGAAGGAGATCATGGAGGCGCTTGATCCGGCGATCAGAACGGTGGCGGTCACGGTCAGCCCGACTGTTTCGCAGGTCCGCGCCGTTGAGGAAGCGGGGTTTGATCTGATTCAGATTCACGGGGAGGCTGCGGACGATCTCATCAGGGATGTCCGGATTCCCGTGATCCGCGCGGTCAACGGGACGAATTATGATTCAATGGATCACATGCTGGAGCTTGATCCGGTCGTCGGGATCCTGTTCGACGCGGGAGAACCCGGGAGCGGAAAAACCTTCGACTGGTCGGCTCTGGACAGGATTGATCTGAAGGGCAGGATGAAGATGCTCGCAGGCGGCCTCACTCCGGACAATGTCGCGGAAGCGGTGCGCCGGGTCCGTCCGGACGTCGCGGACGTCAGCACGGGCGTCGAACAGGACAGCGGGCGGGGGAAGAGCAGGGAGAAAATCCGGCGCTTCGCCGGGGAAGTGCGCCGCGCGTGCATCTGAAGAAAACAGGCAGAAGGGCCGCTGCATCGGATGCAGGCGGCCCATAATCTTCGCTTATGATCGGATCTGTGAGCGGAGAAGGCGCGTCAGCCCTGACTCTGTTCCTCGACCAGCCGTGTTCCGCCGTACCGTTCGCGCAGCTTCGGCTTTTCGATCTTTCCGGTCGCGTTGCGCGGCACGTCCGCGAAAATGATCCGGCGCGGCCGCTTGTAGCGCGGCAGCTTGAGACAGTAGCGGTTTACTTCGTCCTCGGTCAGCGACATGCCTTCCTTGACCTGGATGATCGCGGTTGCGATTTCACCGAGGCGCCGGTCCGGCGTGCCGATGACCGCGACGTCATGGATCTTCATGTTGGAAGCGAGAAACGCCTCGATCTGTACCGGGTACAGATTTTCTCCGCCGGAAATGATGACATCCTTTTTCCGGTCCACGAGATAGTAGAAGCCGTCCTCGTCCTGACGCGCCATATCTCCGGTGTGCAGCCATCCGTCAATCAGCGTCTCCGCGGTCGCCTTCGGGTCGTGATAATACTCAACCATGACGCCCGGGCCCTTTACGCAGAGTTCGCCGACTTCTCCCTGTGTTACCGGCTGATTTTCCTCATTTACAATTTTGGCTTTCCAGCGGTAGCCGGGAAGACCGATCGCGCCGACTTTGTCGATGTGGTCAAGACCGAGGTGAATGCATCCGGGACCGGTGGATTCAGACAGACCGTAGTTTGTGTCGTATTTGTGGTGCGGGAAATACTGCTTCCAGTGACGGATCAGGCTCGGCGGCACCGGCTGGGCGCCGATGTGCATCAGCCGCCACTGCTTCAGGTGGTAATCTTCGAGCTTCAGGTTTCCGGAATCGAGCGAGGCGAGAATATCCTGTGCCCACGGGACGAGCAGCCAGACGATCGTGCAGAGCTCGTCGGAGACGGCGCTGAAGATGGTTTTCGGCTTGTTGCCCTTCAGAAGAACCGCCTTGCTTCCGGTGTAGAGCGATCCGAACCAGTGCATCTTTGCGCCGGTGTGGTAGAGCGGCGGGATGCAGAGGAACGTGTCCTCGTGGGTTGTCTCGTGGTGGACCGCCTCCATTTTCGCGGACTGCATCAGAGCGCTGTGGCGCAGCAGAATCGCCTTCGGGAATCCGGTTGTGCCGGAGGAAAAATAGATGGCCGCGTCGTCGTCGTCCTCGACCAGAACCTTCGGCGCCACACTTGAACAGTTCGCCGCGGACGCCTGATAATCCTCCGCAAAATACGGGCAGGAGTTTCCGACGTAGAAAAGAAGACGCTCTCTGCCGAGGTCTTCCGCGATCGACTCGATCCGTCCGATGAATTCCTCTCCGAAGAAGAGGACGTCCACGTCCGCGAGCTTGACGCAGTAGTCGATTTCGTCCGCCGTGTAGCGGAAATTCAGCGGCACCGCGACGGCGCCGGACTTCAGGACGCCGAAGTAGATCGGCAGCCATTCCAGGCAGTTCATCAGAAGAATCGCGACCTTCTGCCCTTTTTTGATTCCTTTTTTAATCAGCAGGTTTGCGACGCGGTTCGCCTTCTCATCGAATACGGACCATGTGATCTCTCTGCGGAAATAGGTATTCGAAGTCGGCTGAATCAGCTCGTACTCCTGCCACGTGACACGCTGCGGCTCGGTCACCTCGGGATTGATCTCGACGAGGGCCGTCTCGTCGCTGTAGAGCTTGCTGTTTCGCTCCAGCAGATCTGTGATAGGCATTGTAATTTCCCCCAAACAGTATCGTATGAATTGCATTTCGTGCGTTAAACTGCTACAATTTAAACCAATAAATAACATAGCTTATTTCATCCGGACTGTCAAGCCGGCCGGACGCTTCGGAAAAGGTCGTAGATTCGGTCGGCGATTCAGTCGGAGGTTTGTCGGAGGATTGGCGCCGGAGAATGGGTTTACCCGTAAAATTTCGTGTGTTACAATGGTTGCATGCGGATTTTTGCAAATTACGTTTAAAGGAGACGAATTTCTATGAAACAACTGATGCTGGGCAACAAAGCCGTTGCCCGTGGTCTGTACGAGGCGGGGTGCTGTTTTGTATCCAGCTATCCGGGTACGCCGAGCACAGAGATTACGGAAGAAGCTGTAAAATACGATGAAATCTACTGTGAGTGGGCGCCCAACGAGAAGGTCGCGCTGGAAGCGGTGTTCGGCGCATCTCTTTCCGGACGGCGCGCGTTCTGCGCCATGAAGCACGTCGGACTGAACGTCGCGGCGGACCCCCTCTACACCATGTCTTATACAGGAGTGAGCGGCGGCATTGTCATCGGCGTCGCGGATGATCCCGGCATGCACTCCTCGCAGAACGAGCAGGACAGCCGCCACCACGCCATCGCGTCGAAGGTCCCGATGCTTTCCCCGTCGGATTCGGCGGAGGCGCTTGCCTTTACGAAGCTCGCCTTTGAACTTTCCGAGCAGTTTGATACACCGGTTCTTCTGCAGATGTGCACGCGCGTGTCTCATTCCCAGTCGATCGTCGATACGGGGAGCCGTATGGTTCCGGACCGTATTCCATATAAAAAGAACGCGGCAAAATATGTTATGATGCCGGCGTTCGCGAAGAAGCGTCATCCGTTTGTCGAGCAGCGCACGAAGGATCTGACCGTCTGGGCGGAAACCGCTCCGGTCAACCGCGTCGAGATGGGCGGGACGGAGCTGGGCATCATCACATGCTCAACTTCCTATCAGTATGTCAGGGAAGTGTTCGGCGATTCGGTCTCCGTCCTGAAGCTGGGCATGGTCAATCCGCTTCCGGATCAGCTGATCCGGGACTTCGCCGCTAAGGTGAAGAGAGTCGTTGTCGTAGAGGAGATGGACCCGGTGATCGAGAATCACTGCAAAGAGCTCGGCATCGATGTGACCGGCAAGGAGATTCTCCCGATGGTCGATGAGTTCTCCCAGAATCTGATCGCGAAGGCGCTGGGGAAAGAGACGGAGAAGGGACTATCCGTTGATGCGGAAATCCCGATGCGTCCTCCGGTGATGTGCGCGGGATGTCCGCACAGAGGGCTGTTCTACACGCTGCACAAGAACAACTGCACCGTCATGGGCGATATCGGATGTTATACACTGGGCGCCGCGGCGCCGCTCTCCGCGATGGATATGACGCTGTGCATGGGCGCGTCCGTCAGCTCCATTCACGGATACCTGAAGGCCGGCGGGGAGGAGAATGCGAAACACACGGTCGCGGTGATCGGCGATTCCACCTTCGTTCATTCCGGCATGACGGGACTTGCGAATATCGCGTACAATATGTCGAACGCGACCGTCATCATTCTCGATAATTCGATCACCGGAATGACCGGTCATCAGCAGAACCCGACGACCGGATACAACATCAAGGGAGATCCGGCGGGAAAAATCGATCTGGAAGCGCTCTGCAGAGCGATGGGAATCAACCGCGTGCGTGTGGTTGATCCGTACGATCTCGCGGCATGCGATCAGGCTGTAAAAGAAGAGCTGGCCGCAGAGGAGCCCTCCGTCATCATCTCCAGAAGACCGTGCGCGCTGCTGAAATATGTGAAGCACAATCCGCCGCTGAAGGTGAATGAGGACAAATGCATCGGCTGTAAATCCTGCATGAGGATCGGATGTCCGGCGATCGCGATCAAGGGCGGCAAGGCCCATGTAGATGATACACTCTGCGTCGGCTGCGGCGTCTGCGAGCAGATGTGTCCTGTGGATGCGTTCGAACATACCGGGAAGGAGGACTGAGCATCATGGAAACAAAAAATGTAATGATCGTCGGCGTCGGCGGACAGGGTTCCCTTCTCGCGAGCAAGCTGCTCGGACAGCTTCTTCTCGACGCGGGCTACGACGTAAAGGTATCTGAGGTACACGGCATGTCCCAGCGCGGCGGCAGCGTCGTGACGTATGTCCGCTACGGAAGCCGCGTCGCCTCTCCGATCATCGACGAGGGCGAGGCGGATTACATCGTGTCTTTTGAGCTGCTTGAGGCGGCGCGCTGGCTGCCGTATCTGAAAAAGGGCGGCCGGATCGTGACGAATATCCAGCAGGTTGATCCGATGCCGGTGATCACCGGAGCGATGAATTATCCGGACCATCTGGTTGAGAAAATGCGGGCGGCCGGAGCACAGGTAGACGCGCTCGACTGTCTCTCCCTCGCGGAGCAGGCCGGTTCGGCGAAGGCGGTGAACATCGTCCTGATGGGGCGCCTTTCCCACTATTTCGATCTGCCGGAGGAGGCGTGGCAGAAGGCGATGGAGCGTGTCGTTCCGCAGAAATTCCTGGCGATGAACCGGGTGGCCTTTGACCTCGGAAAGAATGCCTGAGGCGGGAGTTTCAAGAAACGCAGGAAGGAACAAATACAGCGATGGAAAGATATTTTCAGGAAGAAATTGAATGCGCTTCCCGCGAGACAATCATCGGGATCCAGAATGAGAAGCTCGTGAAGCAGGTGAAGCACGTCTGGGATGATGTCCCGTATTACCGGAAAAAGATGGAGGATGCGGGCGTGACGCCGGATGACATCCGGTCGATCGACGATCTGCACAAGCTTCCATTCCTCTCAAAGGCAGATCTGCGCGAATCTTATCCGTACGGTCTGCTGGGGTGCCCGCTGAAGGAATGCGTCCGCATTCACTCTACCTCCGGAACGACCGGAAGAAGAGTCGTCGCGTTTTACACGAAGGAGGACATCGATCTCTGGACCGACTGCACCGCGCGCGCGATTGTCGCGGCGGGCGGAACAGACGAGGATGTCTGCCAGATTTCCTACGGCTACGGCCTGTTCACGGGCGGAGCCGGACTGGACGGCGGATCGCATAAGGTCGGCTGCCTGACCGTTCCGACTTCTTCGGGCAATACACAGCGTCAGATCATGTTTATCCAGGATCTTCAGACGACGATCCTCTGCTGCACCCCGTCGTACGCGGCGTATCTGGCTGAGACGATGGAGGAGATGGGGCTGTCGCCGGAGGACATTCCGCTGAAGGCCGGCATCTTCGGAGCAGAGGCGTGGAGCGAGGAGATGCGCCGCGACATCGAGCAGAAGATGGGAATCAGGGCGTATGACATCTACGGTCTGACGGAGTTGTCCGGACCGGGCGTCGCGTTTGAGTGCTCCGCCCAGAACGGGATGCATATCAACGAAGATCATTTCATCGCGGAGGTCATTGATCCGGAGACGGGCGAACCGCTTCCGGACGGAGAACAGGGCGAGCTGGTATTCACATCCCTTGACAAGCGGGCGTTCCCGCTCCTCCGCTACCGCACGCGGGATATCTGCGTGCTCAGCAGGGAGAAATGCTCCTGCGGACGGACCCATGTCAAAATGATGAAGCCGCGCGGGCGCACGGACGATATGCTGATTATCCGCGGCGTAAACGTATTCCCGTCGCAGATCGAAACGGTTCTTCTGAACCACGGGTATCCGGCAAATTATCAGATCATCGTCGACCGCGTGAACAATTCGGATACGCTTGACGTGCGCGTGGAGATGACGCCGGAGATGTTCACGGATAACATCGCGGAGATTACGAAGCGCCAGAAGGAACTTGTCGACGGCATGAAATCGATGCTCGGCATCAAGGCAGCCGTCACCCTCGTCGCTCCGAAGAGCATCACGAGAAGCGAGGGCAAGGCGGTCCGGGTCATCGATAAGCGCAAAATCTGATTCGAGGGAGGATTCTTATGAGTGTCAGGCAGATCTCTATTTTTGTAGAAAACAAACCCGGTACGATGCACGATATGACGCAGGTCCTTGCGGATCACAGTATCGATATCCGGGCGCTGTCTCTCACGGAGACAGAGGGCTTCGGCATCGTCCGGATTATTGTGGACGACGTCGTCGAGACGACGACGGTGCTGAAGCAGGAAGGCTATGTGTGCCGGCTGACGCCGGTCGTCATCGCGGAAATTCCGGATGAGCCGGGCGGCCTGAACCGTGTGCTTACGATTTTTCATGATCACCAGATCAATGTCGAGTACATGTACGCGACGCTTGGAGGCGGAGCGAAGCGCGCGCTGATGATTTTCCGCGTCGATGATGACAAGAAGGCGGAACGTGAGCTGCGCGAAAAGCACATTCAGCTGATCGAACAGTCGGATATCGCGGATCTTTGACCGATCCCTGAATTGCAGCGATTCATTCGGACCGGCGCTCCCCAGGGCCGCCCTTCGGGACAGCTTCAGGGCAGCGCCGGCCTTTTGTACACTAAGAAACGGAGCCGGTCAGGATGAGCGGAAATCAGAAACAACATTGCGATGAAACTTTATTTGCGGATCATCTGGAAAAGATGTTCGCCGGCCGCGGCATGGAAACGATCCGGCCGGATACGGACCGGTGCGCGGCGGTCCTGATCCCGGTTGTGATCCGTGAGGGAGAGCCGAATCTTCTGTTCGAGGTACGGGCGGAAGGTCTGCCGCAGGGCGGAGAAATCTGTTTTCCGGGCGGCGCTCTGGAGAGGGGAGAGAGCAGCAGAGAGGCAGCGGTCCGTGAGACGGCCGAGGAACTTCTGATCGGCAGAAACCGGATCCGCGTCGTCGCCCCGATGTTTCAGATGCCGGGACCGGGAGGCACGTGGATCCGGTCCTACCTCGGAGTCCTCAATGATTACCGGGATACCTGGTCGCGGGACGAGGTGGATCACGTCTTTTTCCTGCCCTTTTCCTGGCTGAAGAAAAAAGAACCGGTCGTCAGCCACGTTCTGCTGAAGGTGGATGACGACCGGGATTTTCCGTACGATCTGATTCCCGGCGGGAGAGATTATCCGCTGAGAAAACTGCCCCGTGCTTATTATTTTTATGAGACCGATCACGGTGTGATCTGGGGGATGACCGCGGAGCTGCTCTATCATTTTTCCGTGTCGCTGAAGGAGCTGCCGAGCGCTTCACTCTGATCGACAACGACTTTTTTATGGTAGCAGGTGAAGATCGTATCGACGCGGTCCGCGTCCGGTTTCGGCGTGAAGAGCGATACAACCGGTACGATCACGAGGCCTGCGACCATACAGAACGCGCCTGCGTTGATCGGGGACTGAAGGAGTGCCGGAAACGATTCGCGCGCGAACAGGTTGGCAAGCATAAACGCCGCCGAGAAAAGAAAGCAGCACCAGCACGCGGCGGACGATGTTTTTTTACTGTAGAGCCCGTACAGAAACGGCGCGAGAAACGCACCGGCCAGCACGCCCCAGGAAATTCCCATCAGCTGTGCGATGAATGTCACATTTGACCGGTACTGAATCAGCGCGATGACGACGGAAACCGCGATGAAAACCACGATCAGCGCCCGCATGATCGCGAGCTGCTTCTTCTCGCTCAGGTCTTTTTTGAAGCCGTCCCGGATCAGATCAAGCGTAACCGTCGAGGACGAGGTCAGCACGAGGGAGGACAGTGTGGACATGGATGCGGAGAGCACGAGAATCACGACGATTCCGATCAGGATGTCGGGAAGATCGGAGAGCATCGCGGGGATGATCGCGTCGTATCCTTCCGCCGCCACGTCGACCCGGTCGGAGAAAAGCCGGCCGAAACCGCCGAGAAAATAACATCCGCCCGCGACAATAAACGCAAAAGCAGTCGATATGATCATCCCGGTTTCGATGGATTTCTCGCTGCGGATCGCATAAAATTTCTGTACCATCTGAGGAAGTCCCCAGGTGCCGAGCGAAGTCAGAAGGACGACACCGAGCAGGTTTTTCGGATCCGGTCCGAAGAAGGAGGCGAACACACCGGGGGTTGCGGAGACGGACGGATCGCTGATTCTTCCGAGGCCGTCGAGGGCGGCCATGAATCCGCCCTGACTTTTCAGAACCGCCGCGATGACCGCGATGATCCCCGCGATCATGATCAGTCCCTGAATAAAGTCGTTGATCGCGGTCGCCATGTAACCGCCGGCGATGACATAGACACCGGTGAGGACGGCCATGATGATGACGCAGACGGAGTAGTCAATATTGAACGCCATGCCGAACAGACGGGAGAGCCCGTTGTACAGCGATGCGGTGTACGGAATCAGAAAAATGAAGGTGATGACGGAAGCCGCGATCTTCAGAGATTTCGATCCGAAGCGTTTCCCGAAGAAATCCGGCATGGTCGCGGAATCAAGATACTGGGTCATGATCCTGGTGCGTCTTCCGAGAACGCCCCACGCGAGAAGTGATCCCAGCAGCGCGTTGCCGATGCCGGCCCAGGTGGCGGCGATGCCGTATTTCCAGCCGAACTGGCCCGCGTATCCGACAAACACAACCGCGGAAAAATAAGAGGTTCCGTACGCAAATGCGGTGAGCCACGGACCGACACTGCGCCCGCCCAGCACAAAGCCGTTCACATCGGTTGCGTTCTGGCGGCAATAATAGCCGACACCAACCATAACGGAAAAGAAAACGATCAGCAGCACAACCTTGACGAACATGCGGAAACCTCCTTCTTTGCGTATTTCTACTGTAACATAATCGCCGTTGCTTTTACGCTTAAACGCTTTAACGCGTCGACGTGTGAAAAGACATGATTTATTATAATACGCTTGTTGTATCAATTATGCAAGCGTTATTTTCATAAAATGTGCCGGAACAATCGCAGCCGGTCTTGTACACAATACACAAAGAACATGGAAGAGAGCGGAACCTGTGCGGAACCGCCCTCTGTTTATGTAACCCTCTTCACTTGTTTTGAAATCTTACGCAACCTTCAGCATATCATTGCCCTGCGTCTCGGCTGCCTGCTTCTGTGCCCTCTGCTCCTGGTACTCCTTCAGCGAAATCGTACCCTCCAGCGACACATCCTCCAATTCATCCTTGCCGGGTACCGGCGGTTCCGCCTTCATGATCGCCTCTTCCTTTTCCTGCGCGGGGGATTGAATCTTCATGGATTCCTCCTCGCGCTTTTCGGCAACTGCCCGGATGGCATCCTTTGGCGTCTTGGGCGTCTCCTTCTC
>ONLT01000072.1 GCA_900318755.1 uncultured Eubacteriales bacterium | reverse complement strand
TACGTCTGGAGCTTCTTCAGGATGTGCTCAGTTAAAACAAATGTGGTTTTGTCAGGTTTCCTCTTGACAATGGCCATTACATATCAGATAAAGAAAAGTAAGTCTGCAATGGTATGCCCGGCGGAAAACGTCCCATCAGATAATGAAAAGTTCGTTTCCGATGGTACGCGGGGCAAAATATGTGCCATCGAATAAGGGAAAACAAATTTGCAATGGCACGCCGGGCAAAAAACGTGCCATCAGATAAGGAAAAGTTAACTTACGATGGCACGCCGATCCGAGAATTTCCGAGCAACCGCCAAAACAGCAGCGAAGAACGCGGGCAGCAGCCGTGTTCTTCGCCTGTCACGTCGGCGTCACCCTCCGGCCGCCTTTTTCCTGATAGAGCCGGTGTGAGATGGACAGGACGGTCCGGTTCTTTGAGGCTTCCCGGAGCGAACGCATGATCTGTGCCTCTGTGATGGAATCAAGGTTCGCCGTAATTTCATCCAGCAGAAGGATCCCGGGTTCACGGACGATCGCCCTGGCAATTGAGAGCAGCTGTTTCTGGCCCTCGGAGAAGAGCGATTCGCGGCAGGGCGTATCCAGTCCCTGCGGCAGAGCCTCACACGCCTCAAGCATGCCGCATTTTTCAAGCGCACCGCGGATCATCTCCTCTGTGACGGACGGATCCCGCAGCGTGATCTGGTCCCGCACGGATCCCTGAATCATCGCGAAGCTCTGCTCGACATATCCGAACGTCCGGCTCAGCATTTTCCCAGTAAATTCGCCGGCGGGTATTCCCATGATTTTCACGGAGCCCTTCCACGGCTGATACAGACCGAGGATCAGCTTGAAGCAGGTACTCTTCCCGATCCCGGTGCGTCCCTCGAGCGTCACCATCTCGCCGCGGCGGACGGTCAGTGAAAAATCATGCAGCACCTCATTCCCCGGCTCGTAGCCGAAGGACACGTGGGAAAATTCGATCACCGGGTCGGAATCGGGCGGCAGGTTTTTCTCCTCCGGCATCACCCGCTCTTCTTCTTCCAGAAACTCGCGGATTCTCCCGATGCCTGCCATTGCTTCCTGAATGTTCTGAATCTCCATGCCGATGCTCTCGAGCGGCGTGAAAATCTTGCCGATGTACGCGATCAGCGCCACGACGGTTCCGGCGTTCATACCAAACAGGGACCGCACGCCGGTGAGGGACACCGCGAGAATCATCATCAGTGCCACGAGCAGCGCTTTCACCGTCATGATGATCGGCGAATAGACGGCGTCGTAGAAATTGGACCGCTCCATCGCGTCGAAGCCGTCACGCACACAGCGGTGGTATTTTTGCTGACGCCAGCCGAAGATCCGAAGGACCCGGATCGTTCTCTGGTTCCGCACCGTCTCTGGAATCTGCTGGTTCGTCTTTCCGACGGCGACACGATTATCCCACTGCGCCGCGAGCATCCGCTTCTGAATGACGCGCGTCAGCCAGAAAAGAAGCGGAAGCGCCGCGATCAGCATCAGAAACAGGCCGCGGCTCATGCGGAACACGACGACCAGAATGCTGACGATCTGGCACGCGTCCGCGATCATGCTGATGATGCCCGATGAGAACAGCGTCTCGACCGCGTTGACATCGTCCACAAACCGCGACGTCGTGACACCGCTCTCCTGATCCGCGAAATACGACGCCGGCAGGCGCGTCAGTTTCCGGTCCATCGCGCTTCTGGTTTCATGGGTGATCTTCTGCCCGAAAACCGTGATCAGCACTTCCCGCAGCGCGTTGGACGCGCCGGAAAGCGCAGTGAGGCCGAAATACAGAAGGGCGGCCCGGAGGATGGCTCCGGGGAGAGTTTCCCCGCCGGACAGAAAGGCTTCTCCCGTCAGCAGATCAACCGCCTTTGCCAGAACAAGCGGCGGCAGGACGTTGACGATGACGGAAGCGGCGATGACCGCCGCAAGCGCGGCCGTCACCGCAAAATTTCTTTTGAGCGTGCCGCCGATGATTTCCCGTACCGGGCCGCGGCTTCTGCGCCCGCTTCTGTCACGCGTTCTCATGCGGCATCTCCTCTCCGTCCGGTTTCGCATCTTCCGGCTGCTTTTTCTCCGGCTCTCCGGACTGCAGCGCGCAGAGTCTGCGGTATTTCTCATTATTCCGGAGAAGCGCATCGTGCGTCGAGACCGTCGCGTGTCCGTCCTCCATCCAGATCACCTGATCCGTTTCGGCAAACGTCTCCAGGCGGTGTGAAATCAGAAGAACGATCGCATCCTTCTCCATATTTCTGAGATTGGCAAGGATTTTTCGCTCCGTCGTCCGGTCGACCGCGGAAAACGGGTCGTCCAGAATCATCACGGGACGGCTGTGAAACAGCGTCCTGGCCAGCGCGACCCGGGCCTGCTGCCCGCCGGACAGACGCACGCCGCCGTCCCCGGTCAGCGTGTCCAGGCCGTCCGGGAACGAGCGGATTTCCTCATCCAGACAGACCGCGCGGATATACGGGAGAATATCCCCCTCTTTCCCGAGCCGGATATTTTCCCCGATGGAATCGCTGAAGAGTTCCGGATCATGGCCCATATAGCCGACGACCGCCCCATTTTCCGGGGACGCGATGGTTGAGAGCTCCGCATCGCCGTACCGGATGCTGCCGCCGTAGGGCGCTTCGCAGAGAAACGTCTTTCCCAGCGTGGACTTTCCTGAGGCGATCCCGCCCGTCACACCGATGAATTCGCCGGGGTGCGCCGTGAACGTGAGGCCGGAAAAAACCGGGGTCCCGAAGGCCGCAGATCCGGATGCTTCCCCCGTCCGGTCCTCCGGATAGGCAAAGGAGACGTCCTCACAGACAAGATCAGCGGGCTGCGCCGCGCCCGCATCCGGCGTATCCGGCGTTTCCTTCATAAAGGGACGGATCCGCTTCCAGGATACCTCCGCCTTCTGCAGCGCGTTGAACAGCTTCGCCGCGTGCGACGTCTTCTGCGAAAGCTTCGTAAAGCAGGCAAGATACGTCGTAAACGCGGCGATCGTCCAGGCGCGCCAGCCCGATCCGAGCACGTTTCTTCCGCCGAGCCAGATGATGAAGACCGTCCCGGCCATTGCGATCACCAGGTAAATCGGCTGCATCATATTTTCCCAGATATTGGCGGAGACGGCCTTTTTCTCATAATCGGAAAGGTACTTCTCATACTCCCGGTCCTGATCGTTCTCCCGCCCGTACACGCGGTAGGTGACCGTGTTCGACACGCGGTCCAGCGTCGCTCCGGAGAGCCGCTCCGCGCTCCTCCTGCTCTCCGCCGTCGAGCGCGTGACGACCTTTTTCATCTTCTCCGCGATCAGATACGCGACCGGCGGGAAGATCATAACGATCAGCGTCAGCCGCACGTCATAGTAAAACAGCATCACGAGATACGCGGCCATCGCCACGCCCGTGTCAAAAATCTCCGTCAGAAATTTGCGCATGCCCTCCGCGCAGGCGTCCACGTCCGTGATCGCCTTCGTCATCATCTCGCCCGCGCGCTCCTTCTCCATGGCTGCACGGTCCATGTGCACAAGGCTCTTATAAAGCGTATCCTTCATATCGAGGCGGATGTTATTCGCAAATTTTCGGACAAACAGCCGCTTCACGAAGCGCATTGCCTGCACCGCGAGGATAGTCAGAACGTAAAGCACGGCGATCCGCACCATCCGGGAGGGCGTATCCGTTCCCTTCAGAATGTTGACAAAGCAGAGCGCCAGCCGGCCCTCAAACCACGGTCCCGCGACGACGCCGACATTGTAAAGGATGCCCGTCACGGTGACGATAAGAAGGTAGCATTTCTGGCTGAAAAAATAGGTTGAAATTTTTGCGGGATCTCCGGATTTTTTCATCGCGACTGCCTGGCCTGTCAGGTTCATACGTACGGGTATCAACCTAATGATAACCCGATCAGGGCGTATGTCAATGACTGTCTGCGAAGGCGGGCGCACGGACATGAACCAGAGCGATGAGCAGGGATCCGGGATCTGAAAACCGGGTTCCGGATTCGAAAAACAGGATTCCGGATTCGAAAAACGCCGATTGACAACGGACTTCAGGCGGGGTAGGATTGTTCATAATCCGTAAGCTGATATTTTAGGAGATTGGATATGAAAGAATACAGCACCGGAAGTGATTCCTCTATGGTCTCCGTGATCGTCCCCGCTTACAATTGTTCCGACTACATCGAAGACACGATCCGGACCGTCGCAGAGCAGACCTACACAAATTGGGAGCTGATTCTTGTAGATGATAAAAGCACAGATGATACCGTCGCGCGCATTCAGGCGGTACAAAAAAAACTCGCGGCCGGAACCGCATCGAAAATCCGGCTGATCGAAAAAACAGAGGACACGGGCGCCGCAGATACGCGGAACACCGGAATCAGCGCCGCACGGGGCCGCTACATCGCGTTTCTGGATTCCGATGATCTGTGGCACCGCCGCAAGCTCGAGCTGGAGCTGCGCTTCATGAAACAATGCGGCGCCGGCTTCGCCTTTACCGCGTACCACTTCGGCGACGAGAACGGCCGTCCGACCGGAAAGATCACGCGGGTCCCATCCAGACTGACTTTCCGGCGGGCGCTCAGCCGGACCGTCATCTTCACAAGCACCGTCCTTCTGGACACGGAGCGGATCGACCGGAAACTGATCCATATGCCGGAGATCCCGTCCGAGGATACCGCGATGTGGTGGACGATTCTGAAAAGCGGCGTCACCGCGTACGGGCTGGACCGTCCGCTTGCGACGTACCGCCGTCACGGAGGCACCCTCTCCAGCAACAAGGCCGAGGCGGTCCGCCGGATCTGGAACCTGTACCGGAACGTGGCAGACCTGTCCGTCCCCTCTTCCGCCGCTCACCTGGTCTGCTGGGCCTGGAACGCGACCATGCGCAGAACAATACCGGACCGCGCGCGGAACCACAGTTCAGGGCGCTAGAAAACAGTCTTTGCTGTGGGCGTTAATCACCCCGGCGGACTGCAGATACGCATAGATCGTTGTCGATCCGACGAACTTCATCCCCCGCTTCTTCAGATCCTTCGAGATCTCGTCCGAAAGCGGACTCGTTGTTCTCACATCCCAGCTCTCACAGACGGTTTTTCCGCCTGTGAATCCCCAGAGATACGCGTCAAAGGTTCCGAATTCCTTCTGAATCTCCAGAAACACGCGGCTGTTGGCGATGCTCGCGCTGATTTTCGCCCGGTTGCGGACAATTCCGCTGTCACTCATCAGTTCCGCGATCTTCTTCTCATCAAACCGCGCCACGGTTTCCGGCACGAAGCCCTCGTAAGCCCTTCGGAAATTCTCCCGCTTGTTCAGGATACATTCCCAGGACAGCCCGGCCTGAAACGTCTCCAGAATCAGCAGCTCAAAGAGCGCGCGGTCATCGTGAAGGGGCCTGCCCCATTCCCCGTCATGATACGCCACGTACAGCGGATTCTTCATGGGAACCCAGCTGCAGCGCGGAAGCGCTTCGTCCGCGTTTTCCTTACTCATACTCATCATTCATCGCCCCTTCCGATCCGGTCAAACCCAGAAATGATCCCATCACACCTCTTCGGCCTCCGCTCGCACGATGGGAGAACAGGCGCTTCGGGTTGCAGCAGGTGCAGAGATCCGTCATCCCGATGTGCTCCGGCAGGACGCCCGCTTCCGTGAGCACAATCCGGTTCGCCGCCCAGAGGTCGAGCTGATAATGGCCGGCTCGTCCTTCGGTGAGGAGCTCCGCTTCATGCCCCGGAAATGCATCCCGGAATTGTTCGGCGACGTCTTCGCTCACCTCGTAGCAGTCCCGGCAGATCGACGGCCCCACCGCGCAGATCAGATCCGCCGGATCGGTCCCGTACTGCCTGCTCATCAGACGGATCGTCTCCGCCCCGATGCGCTGTACGGTTCCCTTCCATCCGGAGTGCGCCAGTCCGACCGCGCGCCGCTTCGGGTCCACAAAGAAAACCGGAACACAGTCCGCGGAGAACACGGCAAGAACGAGTCCCGGCACGTTCGTCACCAGCCCGTCCACATCGCGGTAATTCCTCTTTTTCGTGACGCCCCTGCCCCGGTCCGCCTCCGTCACGACCCGGACATTCGCCGTGTGCGTCTGATCCGTCAGAACAAAGTCATCCGGCGATATTCCGAGCCCGTCCGCGACGCGCCGGAAATTTTCGGCTACATTTTCATCCCGGTCTCCGATCCCGTTTTTCAGATTCAGCGACGAGAAATATCCGCTGCTGACGCCGCCCTCTCTCGTCGTAAAGCAGTGCCGGATTCCCGGAATTCCGTTCAGAATCGGAAATGTGAGCACCGGCAGTTCTCCGCTGCCGTCTCCCTCTCCTTCAGTATCTGTGTGAAAATTCAGGGTCGAAAGAACCATAGCCGGCTCTGTCCCCTTCCGGATAAACGGATCCATTTTCTTCATCCCTGCGTCCCTCATTGATTCAGCCCAGTTCCCGGCCGCAAAGCGCAAGGGCCGCATCGATAACCGCGTCCATATCGTAGTAGCGGTACTGCCCGAGCCGTCCGCCGAAGATGACGCGGCGCTCTTTTTTGGCGAGCTGCAGATACCTCTCATACAGTTCTCCGTTGCGCCTGTCGTTGACCGGATAATACGGCTCATCCCCGACCTTCCACTCGGAGCTGTATTCGCGGCTGATGACCGTCTTCGGAAGATCGTTCCCGTCCACGTCCTTTCCGAACTCAAACCATTTGTGCTCGATGATGCGCGTCCACGGCGTCTCCCGGTCCGTGTAATTGACCGCCGCGTTGCCCTGGAAATTCGGCTTGTCGAGCACCTCGGTCTCAAACCGCACCGAGCGGTACTGGAGCGCACCCAGCGAATAGCCGAAATATTCGTCGATCGGTCCCGTGTAGATGACCCGCTCCGCCTCCGCGTCAAGCTCCGCCTTCTGCTTCAGGTAATCCGTCCCGGTCCGTACCTCGATTCCCTCCAGCAGATTCGAGACCAGCTTCGTGTACCCGCCGATGGGGATGCCCTGATAGCGCGCGTTGAAATAGTTGTTGTCAAAGGTCAGCCGCACCGGAAGACGCCGGATGATGAAGCTCGGAAGCTCCGTGCACGGCCGTCCCCACTGCTTCTCCGTGTAACCCCTGATCAGTTTTTCGTAGATGTCCGTTCCCACGAGGCTGATCGCCTGCTCCTCCAGATTTTTCGGATCGGTGATGCCGGCATCTCTCCTCTGCTCTTCGATTTTCGCGGCCGCTTCCTCCGGTGTGACGACGCCCCACATTTTATTGAACGTATACATATTGAACGGCAGCGAGTACAGTTCCCCGTGATAATTCGCCACCGGAGAATTCGTGAACCGGTTGAACTCCGCAAACTTCGTGATATAGTCCCATACGCGGCGGCTGTTTGTGTGGAAGATGTGCGCGCCGTAGCGGTGCACCTGAATTCCCTCGACCTCCTCCGTGTAGACATTGCCGGCGATGTGCGGTCTGCGGTCGATGACAAGGACGCGCTTTCCCGCATGCTTTGCCTGCTCTGCGAACACTGCGCCGAACAGACCGGCGCCGACCACCAGATAATCGTACTTCATAGCTTCCTCCGTTCCCGCACCGCGCCGCGGTCCGTCTCACATCATCAGTGGTATAGTGGTATGCAGCAAAAAAGCTCCGAACGTCAACCTCTGCTGACCATTCGGAGCTTTCACGCGATAGCGAGAGGGGGATTCGAACCCTCGACACCGCGGGTATGAACCGCGTGCTCTAGCCAACTGAGCTATCTCGCCATATAAAAGATC
>ONLT01000033.1 GCA_900318755.1 uncultured Eubacteriales bacterium | reverse complement strand
TTTTTTTTTCGATGCCCTTGTCGAACAGATAGTTGTTGTAGGAGCCCTCCTTGGGATGGACCTTCCGGTCCGTGATCACGCCGTACACCTCTTCCAGAACGGCGGACAGATTTTTCTTGGAGGCGTCCGCGTCGATCATATTGCGGTAGAAGCAGCTGTGATTGCCCGTGTGGCACGCCGCGCCGATCTGAACGACCTTCGCGAGGAGCGTATCGTTGTCACAGTCAATCTTCATCTCCTTGAGGAACTGGTAATGGCCGCTGGTGGCGCCTTTCTGCCAGAGCTCCTGCCGGCTTCTGCTCCAGTAGGTCATCCGCCCGGTCTCCATCGTCGCCTTAAACGATTCCCCGTTCATGTAGGCGACCATCAGAACCTCGTCGGAGGATACGTCCTGCACGACGCACGGTACAAGCCCGTTTGCGTCTTTTTTCAGCTCCTCCCAGGAAAACAGCGGAGAAAACCCCTGCGTAAAGCCGATCGCGGTGCAGGCCATCTCCTCATCGTCGTGGGAAAGGATCCCGATGTCTGTGATTTTCCGGAGCGCCTCCGCGCATTTTTTGTCGCAGAGAATCGCCGACGCAAACTCACGGATCCGCTTCTCATACGTCCTGTATGTATCCGCATCCGGGAGATAGACCGCGATCCGGCTCTTTCCGAACCGCTTTGAGACCTCCTCCAGCATTTCAATGTCCGCCTGTTTCGCGAAATTCAGAACCGCGCGGTCGCATCCCGCGTAGATCAGCTTCTTGACATCCTCCACGCGCTTCACATTGCCCGCTCCGATGACCGGGATCACCGCGTCGCGGCAGATCAGGCGCAGCGCCTCGAGATTTGCGTCATGCTCCGCATCTCCTTCTGAAAAATCAAAAACGACGATGCTTCCCGCACCGGCGTCGCGGAACGCGGCAGCTGCCGATACCGCCTCTCCCTCCAGACGTTTTCTTTCCCGCACTCCGTAGAAGCCCTGCATCGAAAGTCCGTTTTTCAGATAGATGCAGGGAATTTTGTTTTTATCCATAATATCAGGTTCCTTCCTGTCAGCTGTTTTTCCGTCAGAGACTTCCCTTTGTGGAAAGCACATCCGTAATTCTCGGGTCAAACGAGGTGGCCGCGTCGAGCGTCTTCGCGAAGGATTTAAAGAGCGCCTCCGCCTTGTGATGATCGTTCATGCCGCTGATGATCCGCATGTGAAGATTCATCTCCGCCGAATAAGAGACGGCGTAAAAAAACTCACGCACCATCTGCGTCGACATATCCCCCATTTTTTCCCCGTCAAATGATCCGTCGAACACGAAATACGGCCTCCCGCACAGATCGCATGCCGTCATGACCAGCGTCTCGTCCATCGGCAGAATGCTGCTGCCGTAGCGGCGGATCCCCTTTTTATCGCCGACGGCCTGGCGGATCGCCTGTCCCAGGACGATGCCCGTATCCTCGATCGTGTGGTGATCGTCGACGTCCAGATCGCCTGTGACCCGGACCGTCAGATCAAACAGTCCGTGCCGGGCGAATCCGTTCAGCATGTGATCAAAAAATCCGACGCCGGTGGCGATCTTTGCTTTCCCGGTACCGTCCAGATTCAGTGTGACGGCAATGTCCGTCTCCTTTGTTTTTCGTGTAATGGAAGCCGTCCGGCCCATGGCATTTCCTCCTGTTTCTATTCAAAGCGCACGGCGATTGAATTGGCGTGCGCGGTCAGTCCCTCGCACTTCGCAAACTTTTCGATGTCCGTATGGACCGCACGGAGCGCTTCCTCTGAGTAGCGGATGATGCTTGACTTCTTGATGAAATCATCCACCGACAGCGGCGAGAAGAACCGCGCCGTCCCGTTTGTGGGAAGGATATGGTTCGGTCCCGCAAAATAATCCCCAAGCGGCTCGCTGCTGTAGGAGCCGAGGAAAATCGCGCCGGCGTTTTTTACCTTCGTCATCGTGTCAAAGGGATCCGCGGTCACGATCTCCAGATGCTCGGATGCGATCTGATTCACCGCGTCCACCGCGTCGTCCATCGTATCCGCCACGAGTATGAATCCGAACTGATCCAGTGATTTCCGGATGATTTCCGCCCGGCTCAGTTCCTTCAGGAATCCCTCAATTTCTTTTTCAACCTGCTCTGCAAGTTCCCGGCTCGTCGTCACAAGAACCGCGGAGGCGAGCTCGTCATGCTCCGCCTGGGAGAGAAGGTCCGCCGCCACAAAGCGGGGATTTGCCGTCTCATCGGCGAGCACGAGGATCTCGCTCGGTCCCGCGACCGAATCGATGCTCACGTTTCCGTAGACCGCCTTTTTGGCCAGCGCCACGAAGATGTTGCCCGGGCCGACGATTTTATCGACCCTGGGGATGCAGCACGTGCCGTACGCCATGGCCGCGATCGCCTGCGCCCCGCCGGCTTTGAAGATGCGGTCAGCGCCCGCCTCACTGGCCGCCACGAGAACGGCCGGATTCACTTTTCCGTCACGCCCGCACGGCGTCGTCATAATGATCTCGCCGATGCCCGCGACCTTCGCCGGCACGATGTTCATCAGGACCGACGACGGGTAAACCGCCTTGCCGCCCGGCACATATACGCCGACGCGCTCCAGCGGCGTGATTCTCTGGCCGAGAATCGTCCCTTCGGAGGTCTCCGTGAACCAGCTCTGGCGCACCTGCTTTTCATGGAAGCTCCGGATATTGACGAGCGCCTTGCGGATCACATCGATCAGGTCCGGATCCGCCAGATCGTACGCCTCACGTATCTCCTCCTCTGTGACCGCAATCGTGTCCTGCGTCAGACGGATGTGATCGAACCGCTCCGTGTACCCGAAGAGCGCCTCGTCGCCGCGTTCGCGGACGTCCTTCAGAATCGCGTCCACCGCTCCCTGCTGTTCCTTATAATTCGCCGGATTTCTTTTCAGAAGGCGGTTCTGAATATCCGCCCTCGTCTCATCTGTCAGCTGGACAATTTTCATCCTGTCATCACTCCATTCTGCTGTTTATCTTCCCGCGCCGTCCTTCGTGAGGCATTCGCGCAGCGCCCTGATCAGTCCCGTAATCCGCTCGTTGTCCATCCGCATGCTGACCGGATTGACAACCATCCGCGCCGAGAGCGGGCAGACCTCCTCCAGAACGGACAGGCCGTTCTCGCGCAGCGTCGTTCCCGTCTCGACGATGTCCATGATCACCTCGGAGAGGCCGACGATCGGCGCCAGCTCGATCGAGCCGTTCAGCTTGATCAGCTCCACCGTCTGGTTTTTCCGGTTATAAAAATAATCCTTCGCGATGTTCGGATATTTGGTCGCCACGCGGATCAGCTGATTGTGCTGAAGGTACGGACGCGCCGACTCCGGCCCGCAGACGCACATGCGGCATTTTCCGAATCCCAGATCCAGAACCTCGAAAATCTTCCGGTTTTCTTCCATAATCGTGTCTTTTCCGACGATGCCGATATCGGCCGCGCCGTACTCCACGTACGTCGGGACATCCGGTCCCTTCGCCAGAAAGAAGCGCAGCTTCTGCTGCTCGTTGACAAAGATCAGGCGGCGGGATCCCTTGTCCCGCATCTCTTCACAGGAGACGCCGACCCGCTCCAGAAGAGAAAGGGTCTGATCCGCAAGTCTTCCCTTTGTCAGTGCAAATGTCAGATACCTCATAGCCTTCCCTCTCCTTCGTCTGCGCCGATCCGCTGGACCTCGCCGGTCCCGATGTTGATCGCGTATACCTCTGTCTCCGATTTAAAATAAATGATGCCTCCGAACTGGTTGCGCGCCCCGTACGCCCGGTAATCATCCAGCACGCGCCCCGCCTCGAACCGCACGCAGGCGCAGTCAAGTCCGCGCGCTCTCTGCCGCGCGGCGTACCGGACGCACTGCGCCTCCATCCGCGCGGGATACAGGATCATCGTTTTTACGTCGCGGATCGGGATATCGATTCCCTGCCGGTCGAGCGCGGTCAGAAGCGAATCAATCTCCGTTGTAAATCCGATCGCGGGCGATTTCTTTCCGTACCGCTCCAGCAGCGTGTCGTAGCGTCCGCCCTTCACCAGAGCGTCGCCGGTTCCGTACGTGAACGCCTGAAAAATAATTCCGGTGTAATAGCGGTAGACGGAGAGCATGCCCATATCAAAGGTCACGTACTTCTCGCACCCGTACGCCGCGAGCGTCTCGTAAATCTTCTCGAGACGGCTGCATGCCTCAAGCGCTCTCCGGTTGCGGGTCAGGGACCGTGCGCGCACCAGAACCGAAGCATCGCCGAACAGCTCCGGAATCGCCTCGAAGGCATCCTGCAGATCGCTTCGGAGACGGAGCTTTGCGATCCGTTCCTCCGCTCCGAACCGGTTCTGTGTCAGAAGCAGACCGCGCAGTTCCGCCTGCGTCTCCTCATCGAGCCCCGCTTCGTCCGCCAGCGATTGAAAATAATCCACGTGGCCGAGGGAAATCTGGAAATTTTCCAGTCCCGCCTCGCGCATAGATTCGACGACCAGCGCGATGATTTCCGCATCCGCCTCCGGACTGTCCTCGCCGATCAGCTCAACACCCATCTGGGTTGATTCGTGGAGCCGTCCCTGGTAATGGCTGTTGTTCTGAAATACGCTTCCGGAATAGCAGAGGCGCAGCGGTCCGTTCTCCTCCGTAAAATACATCGACACGGCGCGCGCCACGGACGGCGTAAAGTCCGGCCGGAGAACGAGCATGTTTCCGTCCCGGTCAAACAGCCGGTACATCTCGTTCGCCGGCGTTGTTCCGACCTCCCTCGAGAACGCCTCGAAAAATTCGAGAGACGGCGTCTCGATCGACTGATAACCGAATGAGCGGAACTTTTTTTCAATCTTCCGCTCGATGTATCGCTTCTTATCACATTCTCTTCCGAAAATGTCCCGGAATCCCTCCGGCGTGTGAATCAGATGTTTCATCGCATCTCCTCGCAGTCGTTGTATGGCACTTTAGTTCGCTACCATGTTACCACATCAAATCATTTTGTCAACACCGTTTCAGCCGCGGGACAGCAGATCCTTCTGGATTCCCTCAAGATACGGCACGAAAGCTCCGCCCGAACGCTCCAGGTAATAAGAGGGATCCAGCTCGCTTCTGTGAAAATGCTTTCCGCCGCCGTGCTCCGCGCGGGTGACGAATTTCATCATCTCGCTGTACCTCATGTAATAGAAGGCGTCCCCGGACGTAAAAAACAGGAGAAGGAACGCGACCCCCTGCTGCTTCTCAAATTCCTGCATGAACCGGATCTGATGCGGATGAATATTCACGAGCGGGAAGGTATCGGTCTTGCACTCCTTCGCGTCGAAGCAGACCGCGCAGTTCCGCCTGCGTCTCCTCATC
>ONLT01000071.1 GCA_900318755.1 uncultured Eubacteriales bacterium | reverse complement strand
CCGGTTTCCAGCCACGTCATCTGTTCGGGATTATCGACGCAGTAATAGGCGAACCCTTCTCCGGAAAGAAGACTGAATTTTTCGTTGTCACTGCTGTACGGCTCCCAGGAACCGATGTCGCCTCCCTCCGGCAGCACCAGAATATCCGTGCCGCCGAGCTGCGGGCCGACCTCACTCTTCCACTTCTCCGCGTCTTCCTTTACGATGGAATACTCGCTCCCGTAGCTGATGTCTCCGTATGTCCCGCTGGCGAAAATCCACCCCTCGTCCTTCAGCGCCTTTACGACCTTCTGAAGAGCGGCTGCCTGGTCCGGATCGGAAGAATCGTACCCAAGTACGCCTTCCTTCCCCGTGACGGCGATCACGCCCCGCGCATTATTATAGGAAAAATCCGGATAACTTGCGACAAACGCATCCACACATGTCATCACATCGTACGCGCCGGCCGACAGGGTTCCGTTCTCATCGCGGACATCATTGACGACCGCGCCGGAGGAATCAATTTCGATCCCGGCAGCTTTCTGTCCGATCGAGGAGTCCGCCCCCGCTGAACCGGCCGTATCCGACGCATTTGTATCTGCGCTGTTCGTACCCGACGCGTTCGCATTCGACGTGTCTGTGCCATCCGTACCCGACGCGGCCGTTCCTGCGGAAGCCGATGAAGAACTGACGGATTCGCTTCCGCCGGATTCTTCCCAGGTTCCTTCATAAGAAACCCCGCGCACGGAAATCACCAGAGGCTTTTTCCCCTCCGGAAGGCTCAGCGATTCCGCCTGATATCCGTTCTTCTGCGTCAGATGCGTCAGGCTGTAAAAATCGACCAGCACATAATCGTCCTTATAAAGCTCCGTCAGAATCTGATTGAACTCGGAGACCGTAATCCCGTCCGTCCCGTTTGTCCCGGAAGCGGCTGTGCCGTCCGTCCCTGTGGCGGCTGTCCCGTTCGTCCCGGAAGCGGCTGTCCCGTTCGTCCCGCTGCCGGATGGCCCTCCGGATTCGGATGTCACATCGTCCACGATAAGCTGCGGAAACGAAAGATGCAGAACCTCGTCCGCACCGGTCTGTGCGCTTCCGCCAACGGCTGTTGTTCCTGTATTTTTTCCGGAAAGAATATTCCTTCCGCCGAAACGGCGCACCGCGGCGATCACGGCGATGACAGCGGCTGCCGCCGCGACTGTAACCGCGATCCGTCTCTGAAGCTGACGGCGCCGTCTCCTTCGGGAATTCCTTTTTCTTCTGATTCGATCTTTCTCTTCTGCCACGGATTTTCTCCCAAATGTAAATACATCAACATCATAGCGCATGGGAGTCCGAAAAGCAATTCATTTGACATTGCCAAGACGCAAAACAGATGGTAAAATGTGTTATGCGGGCTGTGGCCAAACCGTTCGCGGCCCGAAAAACAACAGAATCAGGTTAAATCAGGAGGTATCATGCACATGCCGTGGTGGGGAATACTGCTCATAATCATCGGTGTGATCGCGGCTGTTTTTATTGTTCTGACGATCATCGGAAAACGGGCAGAAAAAAAGCAGGCGGAACAGAAAGAACAGATCAACGCGAGCAAACAGGCCGTCAACATGCTGGTGATCGATAAAAAGAAGATGAGGATGGCCGAGGCCGGGTTTCCGCAATACGTTCTTGATCAGACCCCCAAGATGGCCAAACGGGCGAAGATGCCGATCGTCAAAGCCAAGGTCGGCCCCCGCATCATGACGTTCCTGTGCGACCGGGATGTATACGACGTGATTCCCGTAAAGAAAGAGGTCCGCGCAGAGATCAGCGGTCTGTACATCGTATCCGTCAAGGGGATCCGCGGACCGCTTGTGAGCGAAAAGGCCGAGAAGAAGCGCAAGAAAAAGAACGGAAAGTTCCAGACGCTTCTCCGCAAGGGCCGCGGCGAGATCTGATCCGCCCCGGTCATACAGGCATAAAACCGGCAGGAGCCGGATTTCTGAATCACTCAGAAATCCGGCTCTTTTGTTTGAATCTCTCTCGGACTGATTCGGATGCCGACCTCGCAGTCCTCCATATCGTTGCCGCCGATGGTGAGCGCGTACCGCACGAGCAGCGAGATCTCCTTCTCCGTTTCGGAGAGCGCGAGATGGGTCGTTGTGACCGCCGTCGAGAGCGCGCCGAAGGGCGTGCTGTAACTGGACACCGTCCGCTTGCCTTTCACAAACAGAAGATTGACGCTGACGGCTCCCTCTTTTCTGACGTCGATCTGGCCGGCGTCAAACCGGATCCGGTTTCTGGTCACATTTCCCGAATCATCCGTCCCCTCGTTGTAGAAAAGATAATGCGTCCCGTCCTTTTGGTAATAGACGCCGGGCGTCACAAGCTCGACCGGGGCTTCTCCGGCCGACTGCGCTCCCGTCACCGTGACAAGAACATCCTTCGTCATATCGCTCTCTCCATCTGAATCAATACGATTCGATCGGCACCTGCGTCGTCGTAATCTCGTAGGGCAGGATCGAATTTGCGAACGCGTTGAACCGCTCCACGGTATCGCTGGCGAAGAAGCGGTACCGCTCCCCCACCTCGATCTGGCCGTCGTTCAGGATCCCGTTTTCATTCAGCATCCGGCCCAGTGCCTGAGCGGTCTCATAGGCGGGATTGATCAGCGTCACATCCGTCCCGGCCACCTCCTGCAGGAGGGAGCGCAAAAGCGGGTAATGGGTGCAGCCCATGATCAGCGTGTCAATCCGCTGCTTCAGCAGGTCCTCCAGATACCGCTCCGCGACGATCTTCGTAACCGGATCCCGCGTCCACCCTTCCTCAACCAGCGGAACGAACAGGGGACAGGCCTTCGCGAACACGGCGATTTCCCCGTCCGCCTCCCGGATCAGTCTCTGGTAGAGGCCGCTGCGGATCGTGCTCTCGGTCGCGATCACGCCGATGCGCTTGTTCTTCGTCGCCTTCACGGCCATATCCGTTCCGGGCCGGACCACTCCGATGATCGGAATGTCGATCTCCGGCTTGATCGTGTCAAGAGCCAGCGCACTGGCCGTGTTGCAGGCGATTACGATCGCCTTCACCTTCTGGGTTCTGAGAAAGCGGACGATCTGCCTGGAATAGCGGATGACCGTCGCCTTCGATTTACTTCCGTAGGGAACGCGCGCCGTGTCGCCGAAATAGACCAGGCGCTCGTCCGGCAGATTTCTCATAATTTCACGGACTACCGTAAGTCCGCCGAGACCGGAATCAAACACACCGATCGGCGCATATCTGTCTGGATTCATGTTATTGTCCTTCTGTTTCTGGTGAGAGAAAAGCCTCGTCAGTCCTCCGGCTTCTCGTAATCTTCACCGAGCATCTCATCCATCGTATGCCATCCGAGCACCGCGCACTTCACGCGGGCGGGCATATGGGAGATATCCTCAAGAACGGAGGCCTCCTCGAGCTCCTCCTTCTCCTCATCCGTAATGTGTCCCTTGATCATGCGGAGGAAAATATCGGAGAGACGCTTCGCTTCGTCCACGCTCTTCCCGATGATCAGATCGAGCATCATATCCGCCGACGCCTGCGAGATCGCGCAGCCGTCGCCGACAAACGCGCCGTCGACCACCGTGCCGTCCTCCACCTTCAGCTTCAGGATGATATCGTCTCCGCAGCTCGGATTGACGCCCTCAAGCTCCATATTCGCGTCCGGCAGATCGTGTTTGTGCGCCGGATGCAGATTGTGATCCGTGAGAATCTCATTGTAAAACGTATTGCGTGCCATCACAGCCTCCAATATACGACGCCGCGCGGAAGGCTCCGCGCGCGTCTCTTTTCTTCCAGTATATTACACAATTCCCATTTTTTCACGCACAGTTGAAAGACTTTTCACAAGACGGTCGATTTCTTCCTCCGTGTTATAGAATCCGACGCTCGCGCGCGTCGTGGAAAGTGTGTGCATAAACTTCATCAGCGGCTGCGCGCAGTGATGGCCGGCGCGGACATCGACGCCGTCCTCGTCGAGAATCGCCGCGATATCGTGGGGATGGACGCCGTCCACCGTAAATGTGTAGATGCCGTGATGATTCTCCGGATCCTTCGATCCGAGGATGTGGACGTACGGAAGCGCCGAGAGCTTCTCCATCATGCAGCGGCTGAGGTATTTTTCGCGCTCAAGGATCGTGCCGAACCCGATCTTCTGATAGAAACGGATCGCAGCGCCCAGTCCGACGGCGCCGGCCGCATTGACCGTGCCCGCCTCGAATTTGTGAGGCAGCTCCGCGTACGTCGCGCTGTCGCGCTTCACATACTCGATCATCTCGCCTCCGTAGAGGAACGGCGGCATCTCATCAAGCAGCTTCCGCTTTCCGTAAAGAACGCCGATGCCCATCGGTCCGCCCATCTTGTGACCGGAGAACGCCAGAAAATCCACATCCAGATCCTGCACGTCAACCGGAATGTGCGGCACGCTCTGCGCGCCGTCGCAGACGAACACGGCACCCGCCTCGTGGGCGATTTTCGCGAACTTCTTCACATCATTCCTCACGCCCAGCACGTTGGAAATTTCCGTCATCGCCACGATTTTCGTGCGGTCCGTGATCTGTTCCCGGAACGCTTCCCCGGAGATGTGGCCGTACTCATCGCACTCGACGTACCGGAGCACGGCTCCCGCCTCCTTCGCCGCCTGCATCCAGGGAAGCAGGTTGCTGTGGTGCTCCATGATCGTGATCAGGACCTCATCGCCTTCCTTCAAAAAAGTCCTCGCGTAGCTGTACCCGACAAGATTCAGGCTCTCGGTCGCGTTGCGGGTGAAGATGATTTCCGCCGATTCCTTCGCGTTGATGAATCCGCGCACCAGCTCCCGGGCGTTCTCGTACTGCTCGGTCGCCCGCATGCTCAGATCGTACAGCCCTCTCAGCGGATTCGCGTTCTCCTCTTCGTAGAAATCGCGCATCGCGTCAAGCACGTATGAGGGCCTCTGCATCGTGGCCGAATTGTCCAGATATGCGATTTCGGGATGATTGAACACCAGCGGAAACTGCTGCCGGATCTCCTCATCCATTGCTTTTCTGTCTGCCATCTTTCCTGTCCTTTCTGATCGGTAGAATCCCGCCCCGCAGGCGCCGGGCCCGGCGAAGGAGCCTCACTCCTCCGCGGACTCCGCAAGTCCTGCTCTCGTCTTCTCATCCGGAATTTTGCGAATCACCGCGTCAAGCCGCGCCTTCGCCATCATCTCGTAAATCTCGCTGCGGTTCATGCCGCGCGATTCCATGTAGAACATCAGACTCTCGTCCAGCCGTCCGATCGTCGCCCCGTGGTTTCCGACGACATCCTCCTCCGCACAGAGGATCAGCGGAATCGTCTGATTCACCACGTCGTCGTCCATCAGCAGCACGTCCTCCATCTCGTCGCCGGTGGATCCGGAACATCCGGCCTGAAAATCGATGGTGCCGCGGAACAGCTTGAAGGCCCGGTCGCGCAGGACTCCCGCCGCATTGATGCTGCAGGATGTCTTTTTCCCGGTCTGATACGAATCATAGTTCATATCCAGATGACCGTCTCCGGACACAAGGTAGCCGATATCGACGCCGAGGGTGCTCTTATCGCCCGCCAGCGCCACGCGGCAGCCGTCGTACGTATTTTTTCCGGAGAGAATCAGACGGATGACCTCGATCCGCGCACTCTCATCACAGCTGCCGCCGATGTCGTTGAGGAACGTGACGCCGCTTCCGAGCCGCTGAATCTGCACGAGATGCAGCACCGAATTCTTCTTCGCGGCGATTTTTGTCTGAACGGCCGCCAGCGCCTCCGCGTCCGCGGCGGATGAGTAATCCATCACAACCGTCATCTCGGAATCTTCTTCCAGTACGAGGCTGTACGCGTTGATTTTACCGGCGCCGTTTCCGGAAATCCCCGTCTTCGGGTCGTACGCAAAGCCCTGATCCGCATAGCAAAGAGAAATGCGGACCGCGTCTTTCTTCACCTTTCTTCCCTTCGGTGCCGTGTAAATATGAACCGGCACGCCGGCTCCCGCCGCAAGTCGGTCCAGATCCTTTCCGGATCCGGTCACAATCTCAGAGCACGGGCTGTCCCCGTACGTCTTCGTCTCTTCCAGAATTTCCTCCGGAATTTCGACCCGCGCCGGGCTCTCCGCATCCGCATTTACGCCGGCAAGATGCGTCTCGTTCATGTGAAGCCAGTTGTAGGTAAAGGCCGGCAGCGCGTTGATCGTCATATCCATAGTTTTCATTGCATTGCCCTCCTTAACCGATCGCACCCTTCATCTCGAGCCGGATCAGATTGTTCATCTCCACCGCGTACTCGAGCGGGAGCTCCTTTGACACATTGTCCGCGAATCCGGATACGATCAGCGCACGCGCCTCGTCCTCGGAGATGCCGCGGCTCATCAGATAGAAGACCGCCTCATCCGAGATGCGGCCGATTTTTGCCTCGTGGCCGATATCCGCCTTCTGGGTCCGGATATCCATCGCCGGGATCGTATCCGACCGCGACTCGGAATCCAGCATCAGCGACTGGCAGGAAACCGATGATTTCGAATCCTCCGCGTTTTTCTGCACCACGACGGAGCTGCGGAACGTGCTGATGCCGCCGCTCTTTGAGATGGAACGCGTGTTCACGACAGACGAGGTATGGGGCGCCGCGTGGACGACCTTGCAGCCGGTGTCCAGATTCTGGCCCTTTCCCGCGAATG
>ONLT01000007.1 GCA_900318755.1 uncultured Eubacteriales bacterium | reverse complement strand
TGCGCAGAATCGTTACACGATCCTTAAATTCCTTAAGACGATCCTGCGCAGCTTTTATTGCTTCACCGTCCTGGTCTATCCCGATGAATCTCCCCCCACGGGACAGACGTCTGCACACCTCCAGCGCGTGGCCGCCGCCTCCCACAGTGCCGTCCACGTAAATTCCTTCCGGTTTAACCCGAAGCGAATCGATTGTCTCGTTCAGCAGTACCGATGTGTGTTCAAATTCTTTCATAAGCAAAGCCCTTACAGATTGATGCCCAGTTCAGTAAGTCCTTCGGCAATGCTGTCCATATCATCGTAATTGCTGTTCTCGGCCCACTTCTCCTTGCTCCAGACCTCGATCCGGTTCAGATTTCCCGTCAGGACCACATCCTTTGTCAGACCGGCATATTCCCGCAGCGTCGCCGGTACGAGAACTCTCCCCTGCCTGTCCAGCTCACATGCAGCCGCTCCCGCCACAAAAAAGCGGGTGAAGGTTCGTGCATTCTTGCTGGTAAGTGGCAAACTGCGCAGTTTCTTTTCAAACTCTTCCCACTCCCCTTTGGGATAGATGGAGAGACACCCGTCCAATCCCTTCGTCATGACGAACGTATCTCCCAGTTCGTCCCGGAATCTGGACGGGATAATCAGACGCCCCTTAGCGTCGATCGTATGATTGTACTCTCCCATGAACATAAACTGCAGCCCTCGGAACGGTGGGTGCACAGAGGACTCCCCTCCTCCATTTCACACCACTATTTACCACTTTTCACCACTTATGACATTATTTTAGTCCATGGGCGTGGATAATTCAACCTCAAAAAGAAAAAACACAAAATTGTCATGGTTGCGCGCTTCTTTCCGAACGGCAAAAAACAGCCCTGCGAACCACATCAACGTGATCCGCAGGGCTGCTGTCCCGCATTTTTTTTGCAAATTATGAACGACGCGTCCTGCGTTATGAAGCGACGCGTCTTACGGCGAGTATCGTGCGGTAAGCCGCATTCTGACTGACCTTGATTCCGGTGCGCGCGCTTGAGGCATGTACGATCCGTCCGCCGCCGATGTAGATCGCGCAGTGGCCGTCGTAGCAGATGATATCACCCGGCTGCGCCTCCGCGTAGGACACGCCGCGTCCGACGCTGCGCAGCTCCGCTGACTGACGCGGAACGCTGTACCCGAAGTGCGCGTACACCAGATGAATAAATCCGGAGCAGTCCGTTCCGTTGGAGAGGCTGTTGCCGCCCCACACGTACGGATGTCCCACATAGTTCAGCGCGAAGTCAACGATCTCCTGACCGGTCGCCGATCCCCCGCCGACGACGCCGTCGGAATCCTCCGAACCGGACGCAGCCGCTGCTGCCGCCGCTGCCGCCTGTTCGGCGACAAGCTGCTGAATCTGCTGATTCTGCCGGTCGATGAGCTGCTGGTACTCGGAAGCCTTCGCCTGTGCGTCCGCGAGCTGCGCGTCATAATCCGCGGAGGCCGCCTTCGCCTGCTCCAACATGCTCTCCAGATTGGCCTTCTGCGCTTCCTGTTCCGATTTCATCGTCTCGAGCTCGGACTTCTCATCCTCCTGCTCGGACTCAAGTTCCGTGACCTCGTCGACCGTCGCCGAGTATTCCTCCAGACATTTCCGGTCGTAATCATACATCTGTCCGGCGTATTCCGCCCGGTTCAGGACGTCTGAGACGTCTGTGCCGGAGAGCAGCGCGCCGGCCCAGCCCGCGCCGCCGCCGTTCTCGTAGATGTACTGGATGCGCTTTTTCATCGCGCTGTATTCCTTATTTTTCTTCTCCTGCGCCGCGTTCAGCTTCGTCTTTGTCTCCTGGATCTGTGCCTCCTTGCCGGAGATCTGCGTCGTGAGAGAATCGACCGATGCGATGGTCGTCACGAGATCTGCATCCAGACTGCTGATCTGGCCGGTGATTTCCTGCTTCTTCGTCTCAAGATCGTTGATCGAAGTCTGCAGCTCCTGCAGCTTTGCTGCGTTGTCCGCCTTCTTCTGCTGAAGCGCGTCCACGGTATCCGCTCCGGCCGGCACCGCCTGTGCGGCAATCAGCACGGCGGCGACGACAGCTGCGATGAATCCCTTCTTCATGCGTTTCGTACCCCTGTTATGCTGGCCTTCGTTGTTCCGTGCGCGACGGCTGTCAGGATCTTTCGCTGTTCAGACGTTGAACCGGAACAGAATCACATCGCCGTCCTGGACGACGTACTCTTTTCCCTCGGTCCGGATCAGTCCCTTTTCCCGCGCCGCCGCGTAAGAACCGGCGTCAAGAAGATCCCGGTAATTGACGACCTCCGCGCAGATGAATCCGCGCTGCATATCCGAATGGATCTTGCCGGCAGCCACCGGAGCCTTCGTCCCGATTTTAATTGTCCACGCGCGGGTTTCATCCTCTCCCGCCGTCAGGAAGCTCATGAGCCCGAGCGTGTGGTAGCTGGCCTGAATCAGTTTGTCGAGACCGGAGGATTTCACCCCCAGATCCGCGAGGAACTCCTCCTTCTCGCTGTCATCCAGCTCGGAAATCTCTTCCTCGATGGAAGCGCAGATCACGAATACCTCGCTGTTATGCGCGGACGCGAATTCGCGGACCTTCCTGACATACTCATTGCCCGCACCGTCGTCGGCGAGGTCGTCCTCCCCCGCGTTGGCGGCGTAAATCACCGGTTTCGCGGTCAGAAGATTGTATTCTGCAAACCACGCCTCCTCGTCCTCATCCTGAAGCTCAAACAGGGACGCGTCCTTCTCCGCCTCCAGATGTTCCTTCAGCCGCTTCTGCATCTCATACTCGGCCGCAGCCTTCTTGTCCATGCGGGCCGCCTTCGCGGTCTTGGCCATGCGGCGCTCGAGAACCTCCAGATCGGCGAAAATCAGCTCCAGGTCAATGGTCTCGATGTCGCGGAGCGGATCGACGCTTCCGTCGACGTGAATGACATTGTCATCGTCGAAGCAGCGCACCACATGAATGATCGCGTCAACCTCGCGGATATTCGCGAGAAACTGGTTTCCGAGGCCCTCTCCCTTCGAAGCGCCGCGGACCAGCCCCGCGATATCGACAAACTCGACGACCGCTGGCGTCACCTTTTTCGAATGATAGAACTCTCCGAGCAGATCCAGCCGATGATCCGGAACCGGAACGACGCCGACATTCGGGTCAATCGTGCAGAACGGGTAATTCGCCATCTCCGCGCCCGCCTTTGTGAGCGAATTGAACAGCGTGCTCTTCCCTACGTTTGGAAGTCCGATAATTCCTAATTTCATTTGATTCTCACATCTCCTTTATCCCCGGACTATCCCAGAATGCCCGTCCGGATGATTTCACAGAAAGACTGGACTCCTTCTCCTATCCCCGAAAAAAGAGTCCGATACAAGGCTAAATTATAACAGATGGATTTCTTTTTCTCAACCTGATTCGGCCGTTCTTGCGGACCGCCTGACCCGGCTGTTCCTGCGGACCGCCTGACCCGGCCGTTCTTACGGATCGTACAGAGAACGCATCCGGCCTCTTTGTCCCATATCCAGATACTTTTGTATTTTTTCGCTCTCTTCCGGTTTCGATACGATGAAAACACACTCTAAAGAAAGGAAGGAAACGAACCATGATCGGTGAACGACTGAGGCTTCTGCGCGAAGCGGAAAACCTGTCCCAGACACAACTCGCCGCGCGGCTCAACGTGTCGAAACAGGCAGTCAGCAACTGGGAGAACAACAACATCACCCCGGCCGTCGAACAGATTCGAAACATCGCGATGTACTTCGGATGTACAACCGATTACCTGCTGGAGATGGATCATAAATACCGCACAATCATCGAAATCGACGATCTCACGCCGGAGCAGGCCTCGCATCTCCGGAACATCGCGCTCGATATCTCAAAGATGAACCGGGCAGCAGCCGAAGTGAAGCGCGGCAAAGACGGCTGACACCATTTTCGTCAGTCAAGACTTTCTGTCATCAGAAGCGCGCCGTTCGTAAACGAAACGGACGCTTCCTCCTCTGTGATCTCATTGCTCACAAGAAGCTGCGCCTCCTCCGGAGAGAGAGTCCGCTCCTGCAGCGGATAGCGGAATCCTGTGAGCGTAAGTCCGCTGACCGGCCCACCGTAGGGGGCGAATGACACGTATTTTCCGAATTGAAGCGGCCGTTTCAGCACGAAGCGGACCGCCTCTTTTTCGTCCGGATCATACGTGCAGAACGCACCCGGCCTGTCTCCTGCCTGCGCATCCGGACGGAACTTCTTTTCTTCCCGGTTTTTGCACGGGCGGACGAGAAGGGAGATCCGGTTGTGCGCATCTACAATATGACCCGCGATCCCGCGTCCCGCGAGCACGGACAAAAGTGCGATGTTTGCGATCATATGATCCGCGCGCGTCCCGGTGGCTCCGAGAAAATAGACTTCATCCGATTTCAGGCCTGCAGCCAGCGCCGCTGCGATTCCCGTATCCGTATCGTCCTTCTCCGGGCGAAAGCGGCGGATCTCTATGTTCGGATCGTCCGGAAGCCGCTCCCCGGCCGGAAGGCTGTCAAAATCTCCGACGATGTGATCCGGAACGATTCCCATTTCTTTCAGGTAATGGTAGCCGCGGTCGGCGGCGATGATGTGATCCGGTCTGATTGTGTCAAGAAATCCGGAGGCAAACGCCTCATCGACGGTTCCTCCGGATACAATTACGGTGATCATTTCAGTTCCTCATTTTCTTTCCGCGAACTTCCCGTGGAACATGCGGACATTCGCGGCGATGTCGTCCTTAAATACCGCGGATCCGGCGACGAGAATTTCAGCGCCCGCGTCCAGCACCTCATCGACCGTCTTCGCGTTGACGCCGCCGTCCACCTCGATCGGCACGTCCGAACGACCCGCATCATCAAGCTTTTTGCGGAGATCGCGGATCTTCTGTGTGACAGCCGGGATGTAGGACTGCCCGCCGAAGCCCGGGTTCACGGACATCAGCAGAACCATATCAAGCCGATCCATCACATAATCAAGCGCGCAAAGCGGGGTCGCCGGATTCAGAACGACGCCTGCCTTCATACCGCAGTTTCTGATCGCCTGCAGCGTGCGGTCCAGATGCCGGCACGCCTCCGCGTGAACCGTGACCATGTCCGCGCCGCAGTCCTTGAGGACCTCGGTGAATCTTCCCGGCTCCTCGACCATCATATGGACGTCGAAAAACAGCTTTGTACTCTTGCGGATCGATTTGATGACCGGCATCCCGAAGGAAATCTGCGGAACGAACGCCCCGTCCATCACGTCGATGTGAAGCCACTCGACGCCGTTTTCCTCCAGAATGGCGATCTGATCGCCCAGATGCGCAAAATCCGCAGATAAAATAGATGGTGCCAGTTTGTACATATTAGTATCTCCTTTTCTCCTGTTCTTCCAGCTCCCGATACAGTTTCGTATAACTGTCGTAACGTTCCCTGAAGATCGCGCCCGCCTCAAGCGCCGCCTTCACCGCGCAGCCGGGCTCGCTGATATGGACACAGCCGGAAAACCGGCATTTTCCTTCATAATCGGAAAATTCCGGGTAGTAAAACCGGAGATCTTCCTTTTTCATATCCGGAGTATACAGAGACGTGAACCCCGGCGTGTCGCAGACTACGGTCGTATCATCAATCGGAATCAGCTCGCTGTGGCGTGTCGTATTTTTTCCGCGGCGCAGCTTGCGGCTGATCTCGCCGGTCTCCATCACGTCCGTCCCCTGCAGGAGATTTGTGATCGAGGATTTTCCGACACCGGAGGGTCCGGCCATGACCGTAACCTTTCCCAGAAGACGCGCCCGGAGCTGATCCGCACCGGTCTCTTCCCGCGCGCTGATCAGCAGAACATCATACCCGCAGGATTCGTAGATCCGCTTCCAGCGCTCCGCAAGCCCTCCGTCATCAAGATCCACTTTGTTGAAGCAGATAAATACCGGAACATTCTGACGCTCCATCATGACGAGAAAACGGTCCAGCAGAAGCGCGTCCGGATCCGGCGAAGCGACGGCGAACAGGATCATCGCCTGGTCCACATTTGCGACGGCCGGCCGGATCAGTTCATTCTTTCTGGGCAGAATCTCTGTGACGCTGGCCTCGCGGTCCCCTTCGTCGGTGATTTCGATCTCCACCTCGTCACCGACAAGCGGCTTTCTCCCGTCTTTCCGGAAAATGCCGCGCGCCCTGCACTGCCAGATGCCGGATCCTACTGTGAGAACATAGTAGAATCCGGCAATTCCTTTGATTATTCTTCCGCGCATAAGAGGTTATTCCGCCTCAAACTCAACATTCGAGTACTGCCACTTGCGGACACCGTCCTCGTAGATGTAAATCGTTCCGGTGGACCCGCTGGTGCTCTCGATCGGTTCCGAATAATCGCCGTTTGTCCACGGGTTGTCCCCGTCATAAATGACGGTCGTCTTGCCGTCCTGAACAAGCTCCATCCGGACGGATCCGCCGTTGTAATCAGACGGCTCCGCGAATGTCTTTTTGCATACGTATTTTCCGCTGGTTCCTGTCCCCGTACCGGTTGACGTGTTGGAGCTGCTGCTGTTGACGGTCAGTGTGACCGTCGTTCCGGCGGCGACCCGCTTGCCCGGCGCAGGACTCATCCTGATGACCTCTCCCTCGCCGTAGGATTCGCTGGATCCGGTCGTCACCTCATATTTCAGCCCCAGCTTTGTCAGAGACGATTTGGCGGTGTCCTCATCGTATCCGCGCAGATCCGGAACACTGACGTCGTCCGTCCCCTTGCTGACATAAAGCTTGACCGTCGCGCCGGCCTCAACCTCCGTGCCCTCCTCCGGGTCGACGGAAATAACATTTCCGACCGCGACGCTGCTGTCGGTCTGGAGTTCGACGCTCGAAACGAGTCCCGCTGAAGACAGCGCACTCTCCGCTTCCGACTGGGATCTTCCGACCAGTCCGGACGGTACGGTCACGGTCGCTTTTCCGCTGCTGACGGTCAGATAAATCGTCGTTGCCTTCGCCACCTTCGTGCCGGCAGCCGGATCCTGGCTGATAACCTCGCCCTCGGCGTATTTATCCGAGCTCTCCGTCGATTTTTTGCGGACGCCGATGCCGCGCTGATTCGCGGCGGCAGTCGCCTCATCGACCGTCATGCCGGAGAAATCGGGTACCTCGACCGTATCCTCCGTCACCGAGGAGGATGCTGCGGCCGCGCTCTCGGAAGAGCTTGAATTTCTGTTTGTCTTGAAGATTCCGAACATGTTTCCGAGAACAAAGATCAGAATGATGATGATGATCGCGCCGATGATAAATCCGCCGATCGTAAGGCCCTTCTCAAGCTTTGAGCTCTTGCCGTCATCCCTGTCTTTCTCCGGTTCCTCGCTGTACTTGCGAATCTTTTTGTCGCCGGAGCGCTGTCCGTTTTTTCCGGAAATTCCGTTCCGGATTTCCTTCAGCTCTCCGTCCGATACGCGTACGGTCTGCCCGTCCGCCGAGATCGGCGCCATCGTAACGAAATCGCCCTGCGGATCGAGAAGCGAGCGCTTCAGATCCTCGATGAGCTCGCCGACGTTCTGATAACGCCGGTTCTGATTTTTCTGCGTGCACTTCAGGATGATCTGCTCAAGGGCGTGCGGAAGATCCGGCGTGTACCTTGACGGGGGAACGATTTCCTCCTGCAGATGCTTGATCGCGATGGATACGGTCGTATCGCCGTCGAACGGGACGCGGCCCGTCACCATCTCATACATGGTGATTCCCAGCGAGTAGATGTCGCTTCGCGCGTCCGACACGCCTCCGCGCACCTGCTCCGGCGAGCTGTAGTGGACGGAGCCCATGACGTTCGCCGTGATCGTATTCGAATTTGTCGCTTTCGCGATACCGAAATCGGACAGCTTTACTTTGCCGTCCGTCGAAATAATGATGTTCTGCGGTTTGACATCTCTGTGAATGATGCCCTGATTATGTGCCGCCTGAAGACCGAGCGAAACCTGAATGGCGATGCTCGTCGCCTCCTTGACGGACAGCTTGCCCTTTTTCGTGATGTAATTTTTCAGTGTGATCCCTTCAACCAGCTCCATCACGATGTAATAGAGACCCCGGTCCTCTCCGACGTCAAAGACGTTGACGACGTTCGGATGGGAAAGTCTCGCGGCAGCCTGCGCTTCCTTCTGGAATTTTGCGACGAAAGAGGTATCCTCCCGAAACTCCGCCTTCATCACCTTCACGGCCACCAGTCTGCTCAGCTTATGATCCCTGGCTTTGTAGACATCAGCCATTCCGCCGGAACCGATTCTCGATATTACCTCGTATCGATCCCCTAATACGATTCCCTCTTTTAACATTTATACCACCTCGTCAGTAAAAGGCTCAACAACGATCACTGCAATGTTGTCCAGTCCACCGCCCGCGTTCGCAAGCTGAACCAGTTTGCCGGCTTTATCCTCGACCTGATCATCCTTCAGCACCTGACTGATGATCTTCTTTTCTACCATATTATAAAGGCCGTCCGAGCACATCATAAACATGCTGTCCTTCTTCAGCCGTACGTCGAAAAAGTCGATCTTGATCTCCTCGCTCGTTCCGATCGCGCGGGTGATGATGTTTTTATCCGGATGATTGGCTCCCTCCTCCGGCGTCAGCTCGCCCATGCGCACCATCTCGGCGATCAGAGAATGATCCTGCGTGATCTGGCGGAGATCGCCGTCCAGAAGATACAGTCTTGAATCCCCTACATTCGCGACATAAAGGCAGTCCCCCACGACTGTCGCTGCGACCATCGTACTTCCCATGCCGTACAGGCTCTCATCGCTCTTCGACTTCTCAAGCACCGCCATATTCGCGGCCTCGATAGCGGCGCGAAGAATCATGACCGGATTGTTATTCTGGTCTTCTTTAATCGTTTCGGTCAGCACGGAGACCCCGTATCTGGACGCGTAATCCCCTGCATTGTGACCGCCCATTCCGTCCGCTACAACAAACAGATTCGGAAGGTTTCCGATCGGCCGGGCCGATGTATAGATGAAATCCTGATTCATTTTCCGGATCTGGCCGACGTCAGTCGCAGAATAAACCTTCATGTTAATCGCTCCTAGTGAGATAGTTTCTTCGTAACTGGCCACAGGCGCCGTCTATATCAGCGCCCATTTCCCTTCTAATAGTAACATTAATTCCATAATTTTCAAGTTTTTTGTCAAACTCCAGCACCGCGCCGCGCCCGGAACGCCTGTAACTGCGCTCCCGGATCGGATTCACCGGGATCAGATTCACATGGCAATTCATGCCATGCAAAAGCCCGGCAAGTTCCTCCGCACAGCGGTCCGTGTCGTTCTCCCCGGCAATCAGTGCGTACTCAAAGGAAATCCGCCGGCCGGTCTGATCAAAATAATACCGGCAGGCGCCGAGCAGCTCGGAAATAGTCCAGCGCTTCGCGACCGGCATCAGTTCCCGCCGCTTCTCATCGTTGGACGCGTGGAGTGAAATTGCCAGCGTGATCTGCAGATGTTCATCGGCCAGCTCCCGGATTTTCGGCACGAGGCCGCAGGTTGACACCGTCACGTTCCGAAGACTCAGGTTCATTCCCTCCTCCGCGCTCACAAGGCGCAGAAACCGGAGAAGATTGTCGTAGTTGTCGAGCGGCTCGCCGCTGCCCATCACATCGATGTTGGACACCCGTTCGCCGGTCAGAGCGGCAATCGCGTAAACCTGGCAGAGCATCTCATAGGGCGTCAGATTCCGGACGCACCCGTCCAGCGTCGACGCGCAGAAGCGGCATCCCATATTGCAGCCGACCTGCGAGGAGATGCACACGGAATTGCCGTGATTGTGCTTCATCCACACGCTCTCAATCACATTGCCGTCGAAGAGGCGGAACAAAAATTTCTTCGTGTCGCCCCTTCCGGATTCCAGAGTGCGCACCGGCAGAAGCGCATGAAGCGGCTGCACGGATGCAAGGCGCTCCCGAAGCCTTTTCGGAACATTCGTCATCTCGTCGTAGGACGATACCTGGCGCTCATGGAGCCAGGAAAAAATCTGCTTCGCCCGGAACGGCTTTTCGCCGATTTCCGTGATGTACTGCGTCAGCTCCTCCGGCGTCATGGATCCGACTCCTCCGTCCGAAGTCATCGGCGTCACCCCTTTCTGAATTTAGCAAAAAAGAACCCGTCACAGCGGTGCGTCCCCGGCAGAAGCTGCAGATAATTTTTATTGCCTGCTTCTTCCCGCAACTCCTCCGGAAGATCCGGCGCAACCGCCACCGGCTCCAATTTCATCCGCTCCGCAAGCCAGACCGCATTCTCCTCATTCTCGCGCACATCGACGGTGCAGGTCGAATACAGAAGCGTGCCTCCCGGGCGGACATACCGGACGGCCTGCGCAAGAATCTCTCTTTGCAGTTTCACCAGGCTTGCCGTCTTCGCATCCGAGATGCGGTAGCGGATATCCGGTTTTCTTCCGATCACACCCAGGCCGGAACAGGGGACATCCGCGAGCACCACGTCCGCGATTTCCGCGAGCTTCGGATCAAATACCGAAGCATCCCGGCACTCCACGGTGAGATTGCCGATTCCGAGGCGCGCGGCTCCGGACCGGATCAGGCCGGCCCGTTTTTCCGTCAGATCGCGGGCGATCACGCGTCCATCCGGCGCGAGATCTGCCGCCAGCATCGCCTTTCCCCCCGGCGCCGCGCAGAGATCAAGAACGGTGCTGCTTTTTCTGATCCCCGCCGCCCGGACCGCCAGCATGGAACTCACATCCTGAACGGCGAGCGCGCCGCGGCGGAACGCCGGAAGATCGTCAAGGCCCGTCACGCCGGACAAAATATGCGCATCCCTGACATACGGTGCATCGGTCACGGAAATTCCTTCCTCTTCCAGCTCCCTTTCAAGGGACGATGCATCCTCCCGGAACCGGACCGTGAGCGGCGGTTTTTCTTCAAAAGAAGCCGCAGCCGCTTCGGTTTTTTCCCTGCCGTACCGTTCCGTCCATCTGCGGACGATCGGAAGCGGCATAGAATAGCGGACCGAGAGATACCCGTCCGGATCCGAAGTGCGGTCCGGAAGCGTCAGGCCGTCTTTCCTGCGCACGAGGTTCCGAAGCACGCCGTTTACGAATCCCTTCAGCGGACCGCAGCCCTTCTGCGCCGTGATCCGGACCGCCTCGCTGACTGCGGCGCGGTCCGGCACGGACATGAACCAGATCTGGTACGCGGCCGTCCGGATAATCCACCGGATCACCGGCTTCATTTTTTTCGTTCCGGTCCTCGCGACCTGATCGATCATATAATCCAGATAGATGCACCGCTCGATCGTGCCCTCCGTCAGACGCCGGCAGAAATTGCGGTCGCGCAGAGACATCTCGCAGCCGTGATCCAGCACGCGCCGGATCACGAGATGACAGGGGACCTCCTCCCTGTCGATCTCCAGCAGCATATCCACCGCAAGTAAGCGCGGATCCTGTCTCACCTGGCAGCCCTCCTTCCAGCCTGTCTGTTGCTCATCCGGTTCACCGGCACTATTCTTCTTCCCTTCAGTCGTCCCGCCGGCCGGCCAGAAGAAGCAGCCGCAGCAGCTGCAGCAGCGAAGCGCACACCGCCGCGACGTAAGTCATGGCCGCCGCCCGCAGCACACGCCGTGAGCCCCGGACCTCCTCGGGAAGCATGATTCCGGTGCCCTCCAGCTTCACCAGCGCACGATGCGAGGCGTTGAATTCAACCGGAAGCGTCACAATCTGAAACAGCAGCGCGCCGCAGAACAGAATGATTCCGATGTAAAGCAGCGGCTTGTAGGACAGAATCAGCCCGAATAAAAACAGCGGCCAGGAAAGCTGCGATCCGAAGTTCGCGACCGGCACGAGGCTTGAACGGATCGAGAGCGGCGCGTAATTGCGCGCATCCTGAATCGCGTGGCCGCACTCGTGGGCCGCCACGCCGACCGCCGCCAGCGACGCGGATCCGTAGACGGTATCCGAAAGCCGGACTACCTTCGAGCGGGGATCGTAATGATCCGTCAGACTCCCGCTGATATGCTCGATCCGCACATCATAGATGCCTTCGCTCTCGAGAATCTTCTGCGCCGCCATGGCACCCGTCAGTCCGGACATGCTCCGGATCTGACTGTACCGGCTGAAGGTGCTTTTCATCACACCCTGGACGATCAGGGAAAGGACAAAGCCCGCGATGATCAGCAGGTACGTCCAGTCAATTCCCCAGTAATAACCATAATATCCCATAGACATTTCCTCCTTCATCCGCTTTCGGAACGGGTCACGGTTCCGTCAAGAAACGCTCCGTTCCGGAGAGCGCGTGTCCCCGGAGAAATGCGTCCGACGTCATCCGTTTTTTTCCGGTCATCTGCAGCTCAAGGATCCGGAGCGAACCATTTCCTGTCTGAACGGAAAATCCCTTTTTGCCGACGTCAAAGACGGATCCCGGCTCTTTCCCGCTCTCCTTGTCCGAAACGGAAACAGACCAGAACTTCACCTGCTTTCCGCCGAGGAAGGAGTACGCGGACGGCCACGGGTTCAGTCCGCGGACCAGCCGCTCAATGGAAGCGGCATCCCGTCTCCAGTCAATGGCGCCGTCGCTCTTTTTGATCATGCGGGCGTACATTGTCGTGCTCTCCTCCGGCTGTTTTTCCGGAGCAATTTCCCCGCGCGCGATCCTCGGAATGGTTTCAACAAGAAGTTCTGCGCCCTCTCTGCTCAGCCGGTCAAACAGCGAACCGCCCGTCTCATCCGATGTGAGCTTCACGGCCCGTTTCGCAATCATGTCCCCGGTATCAAGGCCGGCTCCCATCTGCATGATCGTGACGCCGGACTCCTCCTCGCCGTTGATCACCGCCCACTGAATCGGGGCGGCGCCGCGGTACGCGGGAAGCAGCGACGCGTGCACGTTGATACAGCCGTATTTCGGAAGATCCAGGATCCGCTGTGGGATAATCTGTCCGTACGCGGCTACAATGATCAGATCCGGCCGGATTTCCGAAAGAATCCGGTACGGCTCATCGTCCTTCACCCGGTGGGGCTGGTAAAGCGGTATGGCGTTCGCCTGCGCGAGTTCTTTTACCGGCGACGCGGCCATCCTGTGTCCGCGGCCCACCGGCCTGTCCTCTTTTGTGAAGACAGCCGCCACGTCCATCTTGTTTTCAATCAGCGACCTGAGGCACTCCGCCGCGAAATCCGGCGTTCCCATAAATACCAGTTTCATTTTGTTTCATCCCCACCGTCCGAACTGCCGTCCTCTTCCGCCTTTTCCGCTTCTTCCTCTTCTTCCGCTTCTTCCGCGTACTCGCCGACGTCGTAAACCGGTCCCTCCACGTGGGAGGTGTAGAGGACCCCGTCGAGGTGATCGTTCTCGTGCAGAATCGCCCGCGCAAGAAGTCCCTCCGCTTCCATCTCAAATTCCGCTCCGGTCAGATCCGTCGCACGCACCTTCACATGATTCGGGCGTGTGACGATCCCGCATTTTCCGGGAAGGCTCAGGCAGCCCTCCTCGCCGGTCTGCTCGCCCGAGGTCTCCAGAATCTCCGGGTTGATAAACACAAAGGAATTCTCACGGTCCACGTCGACGACGAACATCCGCTTGAGAATGCCGACCTGCGGAGCCGCGAGGCCGACGCCGTTGTCGTGATACATTGTGTCGAACAGGTCCTTCGCGAGCAGTTTGATCCGCGGCGTGATGCTTTTTACAGGCTTCGCCGTCTTTTCAAGCACCGGATCGCCGAAAATTCTGATTTTTCTTAATGCCATAGTTTCCTCCCTTTACCGGTTCAGGTCATACGTAAAGAAAATATCCCTGAATCCGCTGTTCATTTCAATATATTCTTCCAGCAGCGCGCGTATGTGCACCGCCGTTTCTTCTGATCCTGTTTTTATATACAGCACGCGCCGGTGATAATCCTTTATCTTCGACACAGTTTCCGGCGCAGGCCCGATCAGCTGCGCCTGCTTCTTCCGGTTGATCATGGAAAAATACTTCACAAGGTAGCGCATCGCCGTGTCCAGCTTTTCTTCCGACCGGCCGCTGGCGTGCACCGCCAGCAGCCAGCCGCAGGGCGGGTAGCCGAGAACCCGGCGCACTTTCATCTCCTGTTCGTAGAAGGACCGGTAGTCCTGCTTTGCCGCGGACAGGATGCAGGGCTCGTCCGGATGATACGTCTGGATCAGAGCGAGTCCTTTTTTGTCCCCCCGGCCGGCCCTGCCGACCGCCTGCACCAGCAGCTGCCAGGTGCGCTCACCGGAACGGTAATCGCTCGCGAAGAGCGACAGATCCGCCAGCAGCACGCCCACCAGCGTCACATCCGGGAAATCGTGGCCCTTCACAATCATCTGCGTCCCGATCAGGATGTCCGCCTGATGATTCGCGAAGGCCTCCACAATTTTTTCATGGCCGTCTTTTCCGCGCGTCGTGTCGAAATCCATCCGCAGGACCTCCGCTTCCGGAAATTCCTTCTTCACGACGCTCTCCGCCATCTCCGTACCGGCGCGGAACCCGCTGATATGCGGCGACCCGCACTCCGGGCACCTCTGCACCATCGGCTGCTCGTAGCCGCAGTAGTGGCAGATCAGTTTTCCGCCCCGGTGCGCCGTCAGCGAGACGTCACAGTGCGGGCACTTGATTACATGGCCGCAGGACCGGCAGGAGATAAAGCTCGTAAATCCCCGCTTGTTCAAAAACAGAATCGTCTGCTCATGACGGTCCAGGCGCTTCGCGATTTCCGCCTTCAGCGCACCGCTCAGCATCGAAGTATTTCCCGCCCGGAGCTCTCTTCGCATATCGACGACCGAAACGGCCGGGAGCACGGCGCCGCCGTAGCGCTCCTTCATGGTAAACAGACGGTATCTCCCGGTCTCCGCCCGATAAAAAGAGTCAAAGGACGGCGTCGCGGATCCCAGCAGAACCCTCGCGTCCTCGATCCGTCCCCGCTCAATCGCCGCCTCCCGCGCGTCGTACCGGGGCGTCTCGTCGCTCTGGTACGCGCTCTCCTGCTCCTCGTCGATGATAATAAGCCCCGGATTTGAAAACGGTGTGAACAGCGCCGACCGCGGGCCGATGACGATTTTCGCCTCGCCGCGCTTCACGCGCTCAAATTCATCGTAACGCTCCGCCTTTCCCATGCGGGAGTGGATCACGGCGACCTTCTTTCCGAACCGCGCGGCAAAACGCCGCACAATCTGCCACGACAGGGCGATCTCCGGGATCAGCACGATCACCTCCATGCCCTCCGAAAGCGTCCGCTCCGCAAGATCCATATAGACGAGCGTCTTTCCGCTCCCGGTCACGCCGGCGAGAAAACACGGCCTGTCCGGTTCCTCCCGAAAGGAACGGAGAATCCCGTCCCGCACGGCCGTCTGCTCCCGGGAGAGCACAGCCGGTTCGCCCGGCTCCCTCCCGCCCGAAAGAAGAACGGAAGGAAGGCGGTCGATCTCCGAAGAGTCGACGCGGATCACGCCTTCCTTTTCCATCGAACGGATCGTCGAGAGCGTGACCTTCAGTTCCTTCTGCGCCTCCGCGCGGTTGACGCGCTTCTTCCGGATCAGCAGCGCAAGAAGCCGTTCCTTTGCGGAAAAATGTTTCCGCCGGTATTCTGAAAGAATCTCCTCCGCGCGTGTATCATCCACCGCGAGTCCGATCTCGTCTTCTGTTTTCCTCGTCTCCCGCTCGCGCACCGGCAGCGTCGTCCTCAGCGCCTGGATCATTGAGGAGCCGTACGTCTTCTTCATCCAGGCGGCGAGCCGGATCAGGCCGGACTCCGCTCCGATTCCCCGGCCGGAGACGGCGGCGATGGCCTTGATCCTCGCAGGGTCGATCCCGGGCGTCTCCTGAATTCCGATCACATACCCTCTCGTTATGCGGTCCGAGCGGCCGAAGGGAATCTCCACACACGTGCCCGGGACAATCTGTCCGGCAAGTTCATCCGGAATTCTGTACTGGAACACACGGTCCAGCTTCGCCGTAAGATCGACGATCACATCCGCGTAACGTTCACTCATTTAATATTTCCTGAATGAGGACACGCTCATCCATCGGGTACTTCTTTCCCTTGATGATCTGATAATCCTCATGGCCCTTGCCGGCGAGAACGATAATATCGCCGGGTTCGCCGTGGCGGATCGCATAACGGATCGCGTCCTTCCGGTCGATGATCTCCACATACTTTCCGTTCGTCTTCGCCATGCCGGTCTTGATATCATCGATGATGGCCTGGGGCTCCTCGTTTCTCGGATTATCCGACGTGATGATGGTAAGATCCGCCATCTTCCCGGAGATCTCTCCCATCTCGAAGCGGCGGTTCCGGTCGCGGTTCCCTCCGCAGCCGAACAGGCAGACGAGACGGTGCGGATGATACTCCCGCAGCGTGGAAAGAAGACTCTCCAGCGCCATCGCGTTGTGGGCGTAATCGATCATCAGGGTGAACTCGTCCGAGACCTTCACCAGCTCGACGCGGCCCTTGACCTTTGCTCCGCGGAGCGCCTCGAGGATGCTCTCCTTCGACGCGCCGAGGTGATGACAGACCGCGATAGCCGCCAGGGAATTGTAAATAGAAAATTTGCCCGGAATGTCAATCTCCACGTCCATGTCGACGGCGCCCGCCGCGTGGTAGGAAATGCCGAGGTACCCTCTGCCTCTGGTCAGTTTCGCATTTTCCGCGCGGTAATCCGCGCTCTCTTGGAATCCGTACGTCTCGATGTCGCAGGAAACGCCGTCCACAATTCTCTCAAAATGCTCGTCATCCCGGTTCACGAAACCGGTTTTGCAGTTCATCAGCAGCTTTTTCTTGCAGTTCAGATAATCATCAAAATCCCTGTGCTCATTCGGGCCGATGTGGTCCGGCTCAATGTTTGTGAAGATGCCGTAATCAAACGAGATTCCCGCGACCCGATCCAGCATCAGTGCCTGCGAGGATACCTCCATCACGACGCACTCGCACCCGGAATCAACCATCTCACGGAAATACTCCTGAATCAGATACGATTCCGGCGTCGTATTTTCGGAAGGAATCGTACGTTTTCCGGTGATGCTCTCAATCGTCCCGATCAGTCCTGTGCGCCTTCCCGTCCGCTCGAGAATCGAGCGGATCATGTACGTCGTCGTTGTCTTCCCCTTCGTCCCTGTGATGCCGATCGTCGTGAGCCGCTCCGCCGGATGGCCGAACCACGCCGCCGAGACGAGCGCGAGGGCCTCCCGGCTGTTCTTCGTCTGAATCACCACCGCGTCGGAATCTTTCACCTCATCCGGGAGATGCTCCGCGTCTTCTGCGTAATTCTCGACAAGGATGGCGGAAGCCCCCTTCCGGATTACATCCGGGATGTACTTGTGGCCGTCGCTGACCGCGCCGCGGATGCAGACAAACAGCGATCCCTTCTCCGCCTTTCTTGAATCGTAAACGACCCCCGTGATCTCCGGGTCCGTTCCGCCTTTCATCACCTCGTAATCGATATTCTCAAGTAATTCGCTTAATTTCATGGGATCCCCCTTGTCCGGCTTTCTAAAATAAAACTTCTTATAGGATACCATAGCGCCGGCGCGAATTCAACGACCCGCAGGAAGCCACGATTCTTAAATAATCGGTTTCCTTTTAATGATTAATTTAGAATACGGACATAGTTTGAACACAACTCCTTCCTATAATAACAATCAGATAGTTGATGAACCACTCACTATCTCCCCCTCATTTTATTATCAAAAGTACGAAGGCTCCTCCTGGTGAGGAGCCTTCGTGCTGTCTGAATACGCCTGCCGAACTGCTGAATTAAGAACGCTGCCGTCTGAGCAGCAGAACTGTTCAGACGGCAGCGCCATTTTTTATTCTTCCGCGTCCGGAGCGGTGATGATCGTCCCGCACCGACCCAGATATCCCTCCCGGGCCTTTTCAATCGATGTGATCACCGCGCGTTTTCCGCCCTTCTCGATGAAGTTCACGGCCGCCTCGATCTTCGGAAGCATCGTTCCCGGCTCAAACTGGCCTTCATCGATGTACCTCTTCGCCTCATCCACCGTAATCTTTCCGAGGGGCTTCGGATCCGCCGTGTTGTAACCGATCTCGGCCTGTTCGACCGAGGTCAGCATATACAGCTCGTCCGCGTGAAGCAGCTCCGCCATGCGCTCTCCGATCAGATCCTTCTCGATGACGGCTCCCGCTCCGCGCAGGACCTCGCCCTGCTCCATGACGGGGATTCCGCCTCCGCCGCCGGCGATCACGATCTGGCCGGCGTCCACCAGAAGCTGGATCGACTCGATCTCGATGATGTCCTTCGGCTTCGGAGCCGCGATGATTCTGCGGTATCCGCCCTCCACCGGGGTGACGTAGTTGCCCTTCTGCTCCTCGGCCTCGGCCTCCTCTTTCGTCATGACACGGCCGATGACCTTCGTCGGTTTATAGAGGGCTTCGTCGTACGGATCAACCGTCACCTGCGTGAGCACCGTCACAACCGGACGGTAGATGCCGCGGCGGAGCAGCTCCGTGCGCAGCGCGTTCTGCAGATCGTAGCCGATGTACCCCTGACTCATCGCCGAGCACACCGACATCGGCGCGCCCGTGTAATCGGAATGCTTCAGCGCAAACTCATTCATCGCGGTGTGGATCATCCCGACCTGCGTTCCGTTGCTGTGGGTGATCGCGACGTTTGCGCCCTCCGCGATGAGATCCGCCACGGATTTTACCGCCTCGCGCACCGCGGCAGCCTGCTCCGGAAGGGTTCTTCCGAGCGCTTTGTGTCCGAGCGTCACTACAATTTTCTTCTTCATAGACACCTCCGACGTCTGTGATCGATTATGATCCGAACCGGTTAAAATACAAACTTGTCCGCGAAGTAAGCCGGCAGCTCGTCGATTTTCACGCGCACCTGCTCCATGGAATCGCGGTCGCGGACGGTAACCGCCCCATCCTCTTCGCTGTCAAAGTCATAGGTGACGCAGTAGGGCGTCCCGATTTCATCCTGGCGGCGATAGCGCTTTCCGATGTTTCCGCGGTCATCGTACTCGCAGTTGTAAAGGGAGGAAAGGGTTCCGAACACCTTTTCCGCGCCCTCGTTCAGCTTTTTGGAGAGCGGCAGAACCGCGATCTTGACCGGTGCCAGCGCCGGGTGGAAATGCATCACCGTGCGGACGTCGTTCTTCTGTGCGTCAAGCACTTCCTCGTCATAAGCCGCGCAGAGAAACGCGAGGACGACGCGGTCCGCGCCCAGAGACGGCTCGATGACGTACGGAATATACTTCTCGTTCTTCTGATCGTCGAAATACGTCAGATCCTGTCCGGAAACCTTCTGATGGCAGGACAGATCGTAATCGGTACGGTCCGCGATGCCCCAGAGCTCGCCCCAGCCGAAGGGGAACAGGAATTCCAGATCCGTCGTCGCCTTGCTGTAGAAGGAAAGCTCCTCTTTTTCGTGGTCTCTCGCGCGCAGCTCCTCATCCTTCAGTCCAAGATCCTTCAGCCACTTGATGCAGAATTCTCTCCAGTAGCCAAACCACTCAAGATCGCTGCCCGGCTCGCAGAAGAACTCCAGCTCCATCTGCTCAAACTCACGGGTCCGGAACGTGAAGTTGCCCGGCGTGATCTCATTCCGGAAGGATTTGCCGATCTGGCCGATGCCGAACGGGATTTTCTTTCTCGTCGTTCTCTGGACGTTTTTAAAGTTGACAAAAATGCCCTGGGCCGTCT
>ONLT01000064.1 GCA_900318755.1 uncultured Eubacteriales bacterium | reverse complement strand
GTCGTCTCTCATCGTCTCACGCAGCTTCGCGTCCAGATTGGACAGCGGTTCATCGAACAAAAGAACGCTCGGCTCGATGACGACGGCGCGCGCAAGAGCGACTCTCTGCTGCTGGCCGCCGGAAAGCTGGTTCGGGAAACGGCGCTCCATGCCTTTGAGCTGCATCATCTCAATGACCGCATCGGTCCGTTTCGCCACCTCCTCCTGCGGGCGCTTCGCCACGCGCAGGCCGTATGCGATGTTCTCATAAATGTTCATATGCGGGAACAGCGCGTAACTCTGGAATACCATCGAGATTCCCCGCTTATTCGGCGGAATCTTCGCGACGTCGCGGTCTCCGATAAAGACGCTGCCGCTCGTCGGGTACTCAAAGCCCGAGATCATCCGCAGAGTCGTCGTCTTTCCGCATCCGGACGGTCCGAGCAGCGTCACCATCTCGCCGGAATTCACCTTCAGATTGATATGATCAACCGCCTTGAAATCCCTGCCCGTGTCCGGCTGCTGAAATACCTTCGTGATGTCCTTCAAAACTACATCGGAGCTTTTTCTGCCCAGATCCGCCCCGTTATTTTTCATTTCGCTCATGGCAAAACCTCCATTTTCCTGACTGAAATCTTACGCCGCCTTCTTCTCGCTCTTCACAGTCTGCGCCGCGGCGCTCTCCTTCGGAACCTTTGACCGCGGAGAAAGGAGCGCCTTGATCACCCGGTCAAAAATACCGATGAATACAAGAAGAATCACAATCATCATGGTAACGAACGCGGCCGCCTGCCCGTATTTTGCCTGATCGAACAGCGTGTAAATCTTCGTTGTGATCACGTTCCACTTCGGCGATACGAGGAAGATCACCGCGCTGACCGCCGTAATCGCTTTGACGAACGAGTAGACGAGTCCCGAGAAGAACGCGTTCCGGAGCATCGGGAGCGTGATTCTCCGGAAGCTGTAGCTCGTATCCGCGCCGAGCACCGTCGACGCCTCCTCGATGGAATTATCAATCTGCAGCAGCGTCGTCGTGCCGGATTCCACCGCGACCGGCATATTCCGGAAGATAAACACAATCACGAGAATCGCAGCCGTTCCGGTCAGAACGATCGGTTTGGTGTTGAATGCGAGGATGTAGGAAATACCGAGAACGGTGCCCGGTACTGCGAACATCAGAACCGACGATACCTCGATGAACATCTTGCCGTAATAATGGCGTTTCGCGGTGATATACGCGATGATCATTCCGAACAGTCCTCCGATCACCGCGGAGATCAGGGCCAGGATCATCGATGTTTTCAGCGCGTCAAGCCCGTAGCTGAGCGCCTTCTTGTACTGGCGCAGCGTGAGGGACCAGTCATAGCCCCACGTCTTGATGAAGGAAGCCGCGATCACGGTTCCGTACAGCAGAATGACGATGCAGGCCACGGCCATGCAGATCGCGAAGAGCGGATATTTGATGCGCTTCTCGTCGATCATCTTCCGGGCCTGCGTCGGTTTGCCCGTCACTGTGACAAAGCTCTTCTTATTCACCCAGTATTTGTTAAGAAGGTATGCGATCACCGCCGGGATCAGCAGAAGCAGCGAGAGCGCCGCTCCCTTCCTCATGTTGTACGACCCGGTGATCGTCGTGTAAATTTCAATCGAAAGGGTTGTGAAATCGCCTCCGATGGTAGCCGGATTCGAGAAATCCTCCAGAGAAGAAATGAACACCAGCAGCACCGCGGAAATCACACCCGGCAGGGAAAGCGGGAATGTAACCGTCCAGAACGTCTTCCACCTGCCCGCGCCCATGTTGCAGGCCGCGTCCTCGACCGAAGCGTCGATTGAGCTGAGGATGCCGGACAGCGTCAGGTAAGCGATCGGGAAGAAGGACATCACCTGAACAACGATCAGCGACGTGGCGCCGTAGACATTGTTTCCCCGGATACCCAGCAGCGATTTCGTGATCAGTCCCTGTTTTCCGAACAGAAAAATGATGGAAAGAGAAAGGACGAACGGTGGGGAAAGGATCGGCAGCGTCGCGATCGCCTTGAGAAACCCTTTGCAGGGAACATTCGTTCTCGTAATCGTGTACGCGAAAATATAACCGATGAACGTCGCGATCAGAGCGACGACCAGCCCCAGAAGAAGCGTTCTGCCGGTTGTTTTCAGGTATCTGGACGTCGAAAGAATCTGAACCAGATTCGACATCGACGCGTGACCGCTCTCATCTGTAAAACTAAAGACAAGCATCTTGACGAGTGGATAAATAACAAAAAGCAACAGGAGCGCGATGACGACGATGATCGCGATCATCAGCACCGGCTGGCGCGCGATCATCTTCGTCTCGTTTCTCTTCTTTTCGCGGGCGATGCTTCTCCCGCTTCTTGCCGTTTTCTCTGCCATCTGAAGACCTCCATTTGTTTTCTTCGCTTAAAAAAGGGAGCTTCCGACCGGGGAGCCCCCTTTTCTTACTGACCGGAGTCATTCCGGAGACGCCGGCTTTTACTGGGCGTCCTCTTCCGGTGCCGCGATGATATCGGATTCAAATTTCGCGGTCAGATCCGACTTGTTGTCCGCTGCCCAGGTTGCGTCATAATCGATGCATTTTACCTGATCCAGAGTGACCAGTCCGTCTGCTACAGTCGCCTTGGAGTTCGTCGGCACGCGGAAGGAATTATTCTCGGCATAGAGATTCTGTCCGTCCGTTGATGTCATCCAGTCGATGAACTTCTTCGCGTTCTCCTGCTCATCTGCCGGTCCGTTCTTGATCAGTGCGCACGCGCCGACCTCGTATCCGGTGCCGTCGTCCGGGAACGAAAGCTCGATCGGATATCCCTCAGCCGTAGGCTGCAGTCCGTCGTGCGAGAACGTGATGGCGATCGCCGCCTCGCCCTGTGCGACTGCGTTCGGAGCCGCGGAACCGGACTTTGTAAACTGCGTGATGTTATTGGAAAGTTTCTTCATATAATTGAACGCCTCATCCTCGCCCATGAGCTGAACCAGCGTCGCAAGTACGGTGTAAGCCGTTCCCGATGTGGACGGGTGCGCCATGATGATCTCGTTCTTATACTTGTCATCCAGGAGATCGTTCCAGCTCTTCGGATAATCATATCCTTTGTCCTCGAACCACTCCTTGTTGCACGCAAAAGCGATGCATCCGACGTAGATCGGATCCCATCCGCCCTTCGGGTCAAGGAGATTTTCCGGTGTGTCGGAAAGAGCGTCGGACTGGTACGGCTCGATCAGTCCCTGATCTTCCATATTGATGTAGTTATCCGTCGATCCGCCGAGCATCAGTGCTGCCTGCGGATTGTCCTTCTCGGCCGCCACGCGCGTGAGCATCTCGCCTGCGGAGAGACGCACGTAATTGCATTTGATTCCGGTCTGATCTTCAAACTTTTCGAAATAATACTCGACCTCAGCCTCCGGGAAAGCGGTGTAAACAGAAAGTTCTCCGCTCGACTTTCCGGACGGCGCCGTATCCTTCGCTGCGTCCGCGGAACCCGATGATGCTGATGACGCGGAAGACGCACCCGAAGCGGCTGGCGAAGCGGAACTGCTGTCAGAGCCGGATCCTGATCCGCATCCGGCGAGCATCCCTGCCGTCATGACACCCGCGAGCACAATTGCTCCGAATTTTCTGAAATTTTTTCTCATTGACTGTCCCTTCCTTTCAATTTCCTTCTGCTGCGATGTAGACGGTTACATGAAACCTCCTGATCGACCCGTTTCGTGAGGTTTCGCAATCCTTTGCAAAAAATCGTCCGCTGCCGGGCGATCTCCGGAAAATCGGTTGATATTATTTTCTCAATTCGCAAAGGTATTTACAATTACTTTACATGTAACTTAGCATCATGCACTTGTATTGTCAATATTATTTGTGCTGTTTGTGGAAAATGCCCAATCCGTTATGCAATTTATATGAAATCTGCGAAATCGCACACGTTTACATTGAAAATATTTTACTTAAATGCAAAGAACGTGTAAAATATAGGCGGCAGCGGAGATTCGGAACTTCTTCACACAGTCCGAAATCATGAAATACGGAGGCGGTTTTTATGAAACCAATTACATTCAGTGAACGCCGGCGTTTCAGTGAACTTCTGAAAACCGAAAGTCAGGAAACGGTCATGGCGATGATCCCTCAATTTTCAGAATCAGAGACGGGAACCTACGCGGACCGCTCCCCCTTCTTCTCTTCCGATCCGGAAACGGACGGGTTCGGGGCGATGGTTTTCAATATCGAGCGGGGAGTGAATTTCCGGGAGACGGTTGATTTTCTGAAATTCTGCCCGGAAATCCGGCCCTTTGACATCATCCTCGCAAATGAGCTTGACGACGGCTGCGTCCGCTCCGGCGGAAGAATGGTCGCCAGGGAGATCGCACAGGAGCTTGGCATGAATTACGTATACGGTCTTGAGTTCGTCGAGCTGGCGAACCCGGAGGATCCGAAGGGATTTCACGGGAACGCGATTTTTACCTGCTTTCCGGTTCTCTGGAGCGAAACGCTCCGCCTTCCCGAGGAAAACAACTGGTACTTCGACCGCCAGACCCGCATCGGCGGACGCTGCGCGGTCTTTGCGCGGCTGAAAATCGGCAGCCGGGAGATCGGCGTCGTCTCGATGCATCTGGAAAACCGCACCGACGGAGCCGGCCGACGGCGGCAGCTCGACGCGGTCATCTGCGAAACAGAGCGCGTATTCGCCGGAATTCCCGTGCTGATGGGCGGCGACCTGAACACGAATACCTTCGACGGACGGTCCGTCCCGGCGATTGAATTTCTCTCCGCCCATCCGGATCTTCTGCGCAGTCAGATGGCGCAAATTGAAGATTATGAGCCCTGTCTTTCGGACGCTGCCCGCGCGGGGTTTGACTGGCGGGCCGCATCATCCGTCCGCGTCACGGACGGAGCGCCGTACACCGACGCAAAGGGGACGCGCCGCAAAAAGCTCCCGGACGGCACCGACATGCTGCTTCGTCTCGACTGGCTGATGCCGAAGGGCCTGACCGCCGGCTCCGGCAGGACAGTCTCTACGCTGACAAAGGACTGCGGCTTTGCACCCCCGGAAAGCGCGCTGGCGCAGTTCCCGAAAAAAGAGCTTTCTGATCACAATGCGGTGTGGGCCCGGTTCCGCTTTGCGTGACCGGTCCGCGGCGCTTTGCTTCTTTTCCGGAGAAACGACAGTACAGGCCGACGGATTGCGGCGAACTACAGTACAGGCCGACGGATTGCGGCGGCGGAATGGAGAATTCTATGAAACATGATATCATGTTGATCGGTCCCGCATGCCGGGATGTGAATATTGACTTTGACGGAACTGTGGACCGGGGAATCGGCGGAGCCGTCTACTTCTGCTCATTTGCCGCACGGGCGGTGGGCGCGGATGTGATGAACGCCGTAAAGATCAATCCGGACGACACGGATGTACGGGACGCCTTTGAGGAAGATGCGGATCACATCCGGATTCTTCCGTCCCGTCTCACAACAAAAATGAAAAATGTGTACACGACGCCGACCCGGGAAACCCGCGACGCCTCCTGCGAGGCGCAGTCCGATCCGATCCTTCCCGGGGAGATTCCGGATGCCCCCTGCACAATCTTCCATCTCGCCGGGCTTCTCTACGGAGATTTTCCCGATGAGCTGATCCCGTTTCTCGCAGGGCGCGGCCTCCTTTCCGCCGATATTCAGGGCTTCCTGCGGCACAACGACGGCGGACCGATGCATTTCCGGGACTGGAAGCAGAAAACAGCCTTGATGAAATACTTCCATTTTCTCAAGACCGACGCGGCGGAGGCTGAAATTCTGACCGGCAGCAGCGACCGGCGTCAGGCCGCGGAGATCATGCACGGGATGGGCGCGAAGGAGATCGTGATCACACACAACGAAGAGGTGCTCGCTTACGACGGCGATCAGTTTTACACCTGCCCGATCCGCGCCCGCAATCTTTCCGGACGGACCGGGCGCGGGGACACGACGATGGGCGTCTATCTCGCATGCCGCGCAAAGGGTTCCCCCATCCGGGACGCTCTGCTCACCGCGACGGCCGCGGTCTCTCTTAAAATGGAAACGCCGGGGCCGATCCGGGCGGATGCAGCTGCGATCCGTTCCTACATCCGTGACTTTTATCCGGATGCTCTCTGATGTAACCGTTTCAGATAATAGCGGGAATCGCGCAACCGTGTTTGTGCAGAATATCCATAACTCATTTTCAACATTGACATTATTTCATGAAAATGCTATGTTAAGTTCACTTTAAGAGGGTTTTATTTTGTAAGCGTTTACATATTATCATTCGGAGCAGACTTATTATGCGTAAATATAAAATCGAGACACACGTTCACACGACTTACATCTCCAGATGCGGCTGGCTCGGCGCCGGCGCGATCGTCGACACCTACCGGAAGCTCGGATTTGACGCCGTCTGCATCACGGACCATTACAACCGGACCGCATTTGATTACGCGGACATTGACCTGACGAAGCCGGGCAGCAAGGTCCATGCGTTTCTGGAAGGATACCGGCGCGTCAAAAAGTACGCCGAAGAGGAAAGCGATCTGATCGTCATTCCCGGAGCGGAGGTCCGTTTTGACGGATCGGACAACGATTATCTTCTGTACGGATGGCACGAGGATCTGCTCGCCGACCCCGAGCACGTGATGCGCGAGGGTCTTCCGGCGTTCGCGGAGGAATATCGGAAGGACGGCGCGCTTCTTGTTCAGGCGCACCCGTTCCGGAAGGGATGCACGCCCGCCCCGGCGGAATATCTCGACGGCATCGAAGTGTACAATCCATGCCCCCGCCATTTCAGTCACAATGACCGGGCGTTCGATTACGCGAAGGAACACGGCCTGATCATGACCGGCGGTTCGGACGCACACCGGCCCGGCGAGGAAGGACTTTCCGGCATCGCGGCGGACGTGCTCCCGCGGAACGGATTTGAGCTCGCGGAGCTGATCCGCTCCGGCGACTACGATCTGATTATGTATGAATGAATTTGAGTGATCGGAGATGGTGATATGATTCACACCTTTGATTATTTCAGACAGATAAATTTCGCAGGCGTCGTCATGCGCCTGGTGGTCGCGATGTTCTGCGGCGGCATCGTCGGACTGGAGCGCGAGCGGAAGCACGGCGATTCCGGTCTGGCCGGCATGCGCACGTATATGCTCGTGTGCGTCGGAGCCGCACTGACGATCGAAATCAGCCAGTACGAATACGTGATGCTGACCGGTCCGTGGAGCGCGCTTGCGGAAAGCATCGGCATCAAAACCGATGTCTCCCGCTTCGGCGCGCAGGTCATCAACGGCATCGGTTTTCTCGGCGCCGGCACGATCATTGTCACCGGCAGTCAGGAGGTCAAGGGACTGACGACAGCGGCCGGGCTGTGGGCATCCGCGTGCATGGGGCTCGCGGTCGGGGCCGGCTTTTATGAGGTCGTAATTCTCGCTGTGATCCTGATCATCGTTTCGATCACCGCCCTCTCCAACGTGGAGTCGAAGATCATAGACGTGGCGCGGAACATGAATTTTTACGTCGAATACAATACGATGGATGACATCAGCGGCATCATCGCAGCGCTGAAACATATGGACGCGCGGATCTATGAAGTCGATATTGACCGGGGCGACCTGAAGCGCGGCATCAATCACAGCGCCGTATTCAACATACGGCTGAATCAGCGGATGTCGCACACCGCTCTGCTGATGGATCTTTCGCAGCTCAATTCGATCATCACAATCTACGAAATCTGATGAAGGGATAAAAGTTCAATGCTGTCTATATTTGACGGGCTTCGCCAACTGAATATGTATTCGGCGGCGTTCCGGCTTTTTCTCGCAGTCATCTGCGGCGGCGTCATCGGCCTTGAGCGTGAGTTCAAGCGCCGGCCGGCCGGTTTCCGTACACACATCCTGATCTGCCTCGGCGCGGCGATGACGACTCTGACCAGCCAGTTCCTTTACCTCTATATGCAATACTTCACTGACATGGCCAGGCTCGGCGCACAGGTAATCGCAGGCATCGGTTTCATCGGCGCCGGAACCATCATCACGCGCCGCGAGCGGATCAAGGGCCTCACGACCGCAGCCGGCCTCTGGGCGGCCGCGATCGTCGGTCTTGCCATCGGCGGCGGCTTTTATGAAGGCGCCATCGTCGCGACCGGCCTGATCGAACTGGCCGAGCTCGTATTCTCAAGAATCGACTTCGCGCTGCTCAAGCATTCGCCCGAGGTCAACCTCTACATTGAGTATGAGAAACGGGACGCGCTGGACAGTGTCTTCGCCTATTTCCGCGAACAGGAAATCCGCCTGATCGATCTGGAGATCACCCACTCGAAGGCGACCTCCAAGCATAACGCCTGCGCGATCCTCTCGGTGCGGATGAACCGCCACGTCACGGCAGATGAAATGATGATGCACCTGAATTCAATCAAAGAAATCATCCTCGTGGAAGAGATCTGATTTTCAAAGGGCTGCCGCAAGGCAGCCCTTGTTCGTGCTTCATATTTGCCCGCAGGGCGCATATTTGCTATAATAAGGCAGCAAAAAACGCCGTCAGAGCGGCGCACGAAATGAGGATGGGTATGATTCAGTTAACGGATTATCTATATTCCGGTGATACCGTGATCCGGATTCTGCACAAATATTCAAAGGATCTGCTGGCAGCTGCGGGAGATGATCCGGATTCGATCGACCGGACACACGCGGAATTTCTGCAGCATATGTGCGGGATGCTCGAGCACAATGATTTCCTTACGTCGCAGTCGCAACGGATCCGTGATTTCTACAAGTATATGACGCAGCGCTATCCGTACCTCTCTTTTACCTTCCACGGCCGGATCAAATCACTGATCCGCGCGGAGGAAAAGTTCAACGGTTACATTATCAGCGGCGTTTCAAATTACTACGCAAAGCACGGCGCCTATCCTTCTGCCTGCGATCTCCGCAGCCAGGTCGGCCGTTTCCGCGACCTGATTGCCTACCGCATCGTAATCTCCATGCCGGTCTGCCATCTGAAACCGGGTGACGACCGGGAAGCGATCGAGATCCGCCGGCTTTACGAAATTGCAAATGAGCTTCCCGATTTTCTGGAGGCGCGCGGCTTTACTCCGGAGGAATCGAACATCCGCCAGGAGCACTTCTCGCCCCTTCTGCGCGAGGAAGTCCGCCCGTATTATAAGGATTACATCGCGAATCCGAAGGACACCGGCTACCGTTCGCTCCACATCGTGTTTTACGACAATCCCGCGCGCTCCTTTACCGAGCTGCAGCTGCGCACGAAGGATATGGACGATCTGGCGGAAATCGGCGACGCAAATCATGCCACCTACGAGATGAGCCAGCAGGACGAGCGCTCCCATCCGTTCTCCGTTCCGCGGGGCGAATGCGTCTGGTTCGATGAGGCGTACGAGCGCGTACAGTCGCTCCAGAACCTCGATCTGTCGAAGGTAGACGTCAACATGTTCCGGGCGATGGACAATTACCGGATCAACGACGGGTGCGGACTGTACACGGGCCGGTTCATTCTCCCGTACGAGCATCTGTCCCGCTTCCAGAACGACCGGATCGACTGAGCGAACAAACGGCTGACGCGGCACTCCTGAAGGGATTGTACTTTCCTTTCACGAGGATCCTGCGCCAGCCGTTTTTTATTTAACCCTCACCCGGCATTTTCCAGCCGTGCTGATCGGTGTGAAGCAGTTCCTCCGCGCGCTCTGACAGGGGTTTCCCGAGATATTCCCGGTAGCATTCCCGGATAGCCGGATTGTCGTGCGAGAAGCGCAGCGTCATGTTCCGGTCCTGACGGTAAAGCACCGGCGCGCGCTCTCCCGCCATCTCGACGCCGTCATGAATCGGCTGGCCTCCGCCGCCGACGCATCCGCCCGGACATGCCATCACTTCAACAAAATCATAATTCACCCGGCCGCAGTCCAGCGCGTCCAGAAGCGCGGACGCGTTTCCCAGGCCGTTTACGACCGCGACCCGAAGCTGTGTGCCGTTCAGGTCGAAAACGGCCTGCTTCCATCCGCCCATTCCGCGGACTTCCCGGAAATGATCCGGATCGGGATTCTCCCCGGTCACCGCGTAATAGGCCGTCCGAAGCGCGGCCTCCATGACGCCGCCGCTGGCGCCGAAGATGTTGCCTGCACCGCTTCCGATTCCGAGGGGGCTGTCCATCTCCTCATCCGGCAGATCCTGCGGTACAATGTGCGCCATCCGGATCAGCCGCTCCGCCTCGCGCGTCGTCAGAACGAGATCCACATCGGCGTTGCCCGCCGCGTCTTTCATCGTCGGATAATCGCACTCCGCCTTCTTTGCCAGACACGGCATGATCGAAATGCTGCAGATCTTTGACGGATCCACATTGATCCGCTCCGCAAAATAGCTCTTGATCATGGCGCCGAACATCTGCTGCGGCGATTTCGACGTGGAAATCCGGTCGACGAACTGCGGATAATGCGCCTTGCAAAAGCGGACCCATCCCGGGCAGCAGGACGTAAACATCGGAAACTGCTTCGAATCCCCGTCTTTCAGTCTCTCAAGAAACTCATTCGCTTCTTCCATGATCGTGAGATCCGCGGAAAAATCCGAGTCAAATACGTAGTCGACGCCGATCATCCGCAGCGCAGCAGCCAGACGGCCGACCGTCGCCTCGTCCGGGCTCATGCCGAAGGCTTCGCCCCACGCGGTGCGGATCGACGGCGCGATCTGCACAACTGTGACGATCTCCGGATCGCTGACCGCCTCCAGCACCTTCAGCGTATCGTCGCGCTCGTGAAGCGCGCCGACCGGACAGTGCGTAATGCACTGGCCGCAGAGCGCGCAGCCGGAATCCTCCAGGCTGTAGACGCCGGTCACATCGACACTCGTCTGCGCGCCGGTGTTGATCACATCCCAGATGTGCGTGTTCTGAATCTTATCGCAGACCTGAACACAGCGCATGCACTTGATGCACTTCTGGTAATCGCGGATCAGCGGAAACGTGCTGCTCCCTTTCTGCTTCGGAAGACGGAGCGGATACGGATTATCGAGAATATTCAATTCCGATGCGATTTTCTGCAGCGAGCAGTTTCCGCTCCGCACGCAGGTCGTACAAGCGGTGTTGTGTTCGGAAAGTATCAGCTGGACATTCGTTCTTCTCGCACTCAGCGCCTTCTTCGAATTCGTCCGAATCACCATGCCGTCCGCGACCGTATTGTTGCAGGCCGTCATCAGGCGGTCGTACCCCTCGACCTCAACGACGCAGACGCGGCAGGCGCCGATCTCATTCAGATCTTTCATATAACAGAGCGTCGGGATGCGGATCCCCGCGATGCGGGCCGCGTCAAGGATCGTCGTGCGCTCCGGCACGCTCAGGCTTCTGCCGTCTATTGTAATCTTTACCATTTCGCGACACGACCTCCTTTAAAAATTCCATAGCCGAAGTGATCACAGTGCAGGCACCGTCCGGATTCCTGCATCGCCTCTTCCTCCGTCATTCCGCACTCCATCAGCTTAAAGTCATGGCGGCGCTCGGAAGCCGGGCGCTCCTTCATGTTGATTCTCCCGAGTGGATCATGATCATCGAACCGGATTCTCGGGATCTGCACGTCCGTCTCAATCTCATGGTTAAACCCGAGATAATTGTCGATGTTCGCGGCCGCGACCTTGCCCGCCGCGATCGCGCGGATCACCGTAGCCGGACCGGTCACACAGTCGCCGCCGGCAAAGATGCCCTCCTCGCCGCTGACTCCGCTCCAGTCCAGCGCCTTGATTTTTCCGCGCACGATCGGAATGCCGTATTCGCCGAATTTTCTGGAATCGATGCCCTGGCCGACCGCCACAAGAAGGCGGTCGCAGGGGATGCGGACCTCGGGCGCGTCCGCCGGAACCGGCTTCGGACGCCCGCCCTCAACCGGTCCTGCCAGCTGCGGCTGCACAATCAGCGCAGCCGCTCTCCCGTCCTCATCCTTCTCGATGCGGACCGGCGCCATCATTTCCAGAATCTCGCACCCGTCCGCCATCGCCCCCTCGACTTCCTCCGGGAGCGCGGTCATATCCTGTTTTCTGCGGCGATACGCCACCGTGACGCTCTTCGCGCCGAGACGGACCGCCGACCTCGCCACATCCATCGCGACGTTTCCGCCGCCGACCACAACAACATCAAGGCCGTAAAAATCCGGCATCACATCGTCGCCGATCATCCGGAGCATCTCAACCGCGGAGATGACGCCCTCGCAGTCCTCTCCCTCAATCCCGAGCTTCCGGTCGTTGTGCGCGCCGATTCCGACGTAGATCGCGTCGAACCGCTCGCGCAGACTCTGAATCATGACGTCCTTTCCAACGCTCGTCTCCGTCTCCACCGCAAAACCGGTCTGACGCAGATACCCGATCTCCCGATCCAGCGTCTCTCTGGGCAGACGGTACGCCGGAATGCCGTATCGGAGCATTCCGCCGAGTTTCTTTCTCTGCTCAAATACCGTCACATCATGTCCCATCAGCGAAAGATAAAAGGCTGCGGAAAGCCCGCTGGGGCCTCCGCCGATCACCGCGACCCTCTTGCCGGTCGGCGGCGCCGTCACAAGCGGCGGTCCGCCCGCATCATGCTCGCACGCGTAGCGCTTCAGACCGCGGATGTTGATCGGATCATCCACAAGCGTGCGGCGGCAGCGCACCTCGCAGGGATGCTCGCAGATCAGCCCGCAGACCGACGGGAACGGATTGTCCTTTCGGATCAGGCGCACCGCGTCCGCGCACCGTCCCTCGTGAATCAGTGAAATATAACCCGGAACGTCCACGTGTGCCGGACACTGGAACACGCACGGAACCGGCTGGTTCTGCAGGCCCATGCAGCGTCCGTGACGGATATGCTCGAGATAATCATCACGAAATCCCTTCACGCCCTTCAGGACCATCCGCGCCGCTTCCGACCCGATCGCACAATCCGCGGTCATATAGACCGACTGTGCGGTTTCTTCGATCAGATCGACGGTTCGCTCATCCGCGGTTCCGTTCAGAACCATCTGGATCAGATCCTCGAGGCGGCCGAGACCGACGCGGCACGGTGTGCACTTTCCGCACGACTGCGAGTGACAGATATGCAGAAAAGACGCGGCGAGATCAACCGGACAGAGTCCGGGCTGGCTCGCCGTGATCCGCCGCTCCAGATCCTTGTAGAGTTCCTCTACGGTCCGCTGCGCACGGTTCTGCGTATCGATGCTTAGTCTGCTCATACGATATTCCTCCCACGATCAGCAGCTCCCCGAACCGCCGGTGTGCCGCCGGTCGGGGTAAATGATACCCATACAATTCTGCTTCGTCTTCGTTATTTTGTGATAATTTCAGTATAATTCAGATCATCATAGGGGTCAATCCGTCAATCTGCTCTAAATCATAGGAAACGTTTCTCGTAAAACAGATGAATTTTCAGCTTCAGTGGTTTCTGCAGAAAAAAGCCGCCGGCACCCTCGCGCAACAAGGATGCCGGCAGCTCCGATCCATATTGAATTTTTCCAGATCCGCCTGACTTTATATTATTCAAAATTCGCGACGTTGCTGGAATCGATCCATGTGCAGGTAGTCAGGATTTCATTACTCTCAAGTTTTTCACCATGCACAAGCTTAACCGCTGCTTTAATCGCGTTTGTCGCCATGTCTCCACCATTTTGCGAGACAGTACCATACATTCTTCCATCCTGAATTGCCTCAAAGCCGTCCGGAGTTCCGTCAACACCAGTGATGATGATACCGCTGTTCGCGCCCGCTGCGTTGCCGGCGCCAACCGCCATTCCGTCGTTCTCCGCGACAATCGCGTCAAGATCATAAGCGGACAGCCAGCTCTCGACCGTAGACTGTGCCTGTGCCGTATCCCATTTGCAGTCAGCCGGCTCTACAACCTGCTTAATATCCGGATATTTCTTCAGAACATTCTCATATCCCTGCATTCTCTGAAGTCCGCTGGAATCGCCGGACGGTCCGGTCAGAATCGCGATGTTTCCTTTGCCGTTCAGCTTCTTCGCAACCTGCTCCATCTCAAGCTCACCGGCTTTTACATTGTCGCCGCAGGAGATCGCAGAAATACCGTAATCCTGCCAGTCTGTGCAGGCAGAGGTGATATTCATAACGACTACTCCGGCATCTGCTGCTTCCTGTGCCGCGGAGCCAAGTCCGTCCGGATCAACCGGTTCAAAAATAATTGCATCATACTTTTCGGATACGCACTGCTCGATCTCACTGATCTGTTTTGCTGCATCCTGATCTGCACTCAGAATCGTCAGATCGACACCCATCTCATCCGCTGTTTTTTGTGCCGCTTCAGCGAGAGCAATCTGATATGCGTTCGTCTGATGCTGTGGAATCAGTGCAATTTTCACACCTTTTCCAGAACCCGGAGCTCCCGAGATGGATGACACAGCCGATCCCGAACTGACCGACTCACTGGAATCCGAAGCGGATGCAGATCCGCTGACAACGGAGCTGCTCGCTGCGGAAGAGCCGCTTCCAGCAGAGGAACTATTGTCCGATGAAGATGATCCACATCCAGCAAATAGTGCTGTACCCAGCGTACATACGGTCATCAATGCAACAATACTTTTCTTTTTCATTTTACTCCTCCTTAATTGGAATATCATTTATATGTCAGGGAAAACTTTTCAATCATCTTGTACTGCTCAATTCTTTTTGCTTTTTCCCTTAACATCGATGAGAACTGCAACCACGATGATGACGCCCTTGACGATTTTCTGCCAGTGTGAGGATACGCCGAGAATATCCAGTCCGTTCGCGATAACCGTAATCAGAAGCGTACCGATGATCACGCCGACTGGATGTCCGACGCCGCCGGACATTGAAACGCCGCCGACTACGCAGGCTGTGATCGCATCCATCTCATAGGACTCCGCCGCCGTCGGCTGACCGATGGTGACACGGGAAGTCATCAGAAATCCGGAGAGTCCCGCGAGAAGACCCGCGATCGCAAAAGTGGAAACCCGGATGAAGGTTGTGTTGATGCCGGCTACCTTTGCCGCCTGAAGATTTCCGCCGCAGGCGTAGACCCGGCGTCCGTAAACTGTCTTTGCCAGAACGAACGAGCAGATGGCGATCACGATGATCAGAAAGATCGCAAGCATCGGGATTCCCGCGACGGAACTCGCCGCGATCTTCCGATACGCCTTCGTGATCCCGGTGACCGGTTTTCCGTCGGAGACCAGCAATGCCAGTCCGCGGACCGCGGTCATCGTGCCGAGTGTCATGATAAATGGCGGCAATTCTCCGACTGCTACTCCAAGGCCGTTCAGAATGCCGACGCAAAGTCCTGCGACGAGCGCCACGAGGAACGGAACGATCAGCGGAAAATCGCCGCGGCCGAGCAGCGCCGCGAGAATTCCGGCGAAGGCTACGGTCGATCCGACGGACATATCGAACCCTCCGGAGATGATAACGAACATCATTCCAAAGGCGAGGATTCCGTTGATGGATGCCTGTTTTAAGATATTGACGAGGTTGCTGGGCTGAATAAAGCTCGGCTTCAGAATTGTGAGAACCACAACCAGCGCGACAAAAATGATGTAAATGAAATACTGGCTCAGTCTCGACGAAACACTTTTCTTTTCCATTTTCTCTCTCCTTATACCTGAATATTCGAAGCCAGCGTCATAATCCGTTCCTGAGAAAATTCATTCCGCTGAACCTCTCCTGCAAGATGTCCTTCCGCCATCACATCAATCCGGTCGCAAACGCCCATCAGTTCCGGAATCTCCGAAGAGATCAGAATCACGGCTTTGCCGGCCCGGACCAGCTCTCCGATCAGCAGATAGATATCCCGCTTCGCGCCTACGTCGATGCCCCGCGTCGGCTCGTCCATAATGATGATGTCCGGATCATTCAGAAGCCATTTTGCGATAACGACCTTCTGCTGGTTTCCTCCGGAGAGATTGCCCGCGATCTGATCGCCGGACGGGGTTTTAATTTTCAGCTTTTTGATATACTCAGAGGAGACCTTCTTTGCCTTCGCCTTGCTGTAGAGCCCGTTCTGCAGCGTCTTGCGGATCGCGACCATGGAAATGTTGTCGTTCACCGTCCCGGTCAGATTCAGTCCGGTCGCCTTCCGGTCCTCCGTCACAAGCGCCACGCCGTGCCGTATGATATCCGCGGGCGTATGAACTCTGACGTGCTCACCCTTCACGATGATGTCTCCGCCGGAAAGCCTGTGCATGCCGAAGATTCCCTCGACGAGTTCGCTTCGTCCGGCTCCGACCAGACCTCCCAGCCCCAGGATTTCACCGCTCCGGACCCTGATGCTGACATCGCTCACCCTGCCGTCCGCGCGGCTGATATGATTGGCCTCAAAGATCACATCGCCGATCTTGCTCTCCGCCTTCGGGAACACATCCGTGATCTCACGGCCGACCATCATCTT
>ONLT01000135.1 GCA_900318755.1 uncultured Eubacteriales bacterium | reverse complement strand
TATCGGATGCTTCCGCGCTCATAGCCGTGACAAACGGTCCCAGCTTGCGGCCGCCGAGGTAGAAGTCGCTGACCGTCTCGTTCTGTTTGGCGAGCATGAAACCGATCACCAGCATCCCGACCAGATACACGACCATCGTAATCAAGATTCCCATAGTTGATGAACTTAGCATAACAGACCCTCATTCCATGTAAAATAATAACTTTATTAGCTTAGCATACAGAAGCATACGTGTCAAAAGAATTCAGGTTTGCGAAAAAGCAAAAAAGCTGCTGAAATTCCGCGCAAAAAACCGCCGGCGGTTCAGTCCGCCGACGGTCTGTGCGGTTTGAGCTGACGCGTCGTTCCGCGCTTCTGCTGCTCCGCGATTCGTTTGATAAACAGCTCCAGTTCACCGCTTGTCCCCATGTAATCTCCTGTATCGCACTCGTACAGCGAGTTCTCGGTCCGGACCAGAAACAGGCTGCCGTCGAAGGCGGCGGTGACGACTTCGGACGTTTCAATGTAAGTACCGTCCGGATAGCGGCTGCTCTCCTCAACCGTTCCGCAGAGATACTTATCCCGAATTCTCCACTGTCTCAGTTTCATTCATATCCCCTTCTTCCCCTTGTTCTTGAAACGACTTCATCTTATCACCCAATCCGGCGGACTTCAACACGAACGGGGAAGGTTCACAGAAATGTCATATTTACATAACAAACTTATGTTGACCGTTTACATCATCAGAATCATGTGCTCATCCCGGAGATCGTGGTACAGACGGCAGTCCGAACCGGATACATCATAGACCGAGATGACGCGGCGGGAAATTCCCCCGCTTTCCGCATCATCCATGAACGTTCCGGCCAGATCCGGGCATCGTTTCAGAAGCTCCGGCCGGAAGCGGATCGTCTTTTTATTCTCAAAGATCGCCGTGTACAGAATCTCCGCCTCCACCAGATCCTGAAAGATATGGCTTCCGTATGAAAGCTCGGGGTTGTACCCTGCCTTTGACTCCGCCACCTCGAACACAGCCTCAAACTCGCTGATATCGGAAAATGCGGTGGGCACGCCGAGCTCCGGGGACGAGGTGCCGATTCTTCCCGGAACAATCAGCGCCATATGAAGTCCCATTCCACGGCAGTTCCAGTTGACGCGGCCGATCACCTGTGCGACGCCGCTCTTCTCTGCGTACGGCAGATTGTAATACCCTTTCGGATCGACGTACACGATGCGGTCCAGGCGTACACTGCGCGACAGCCCCATCGAAGCGCCCCTTGTCTCCGCGATGATCCGGTCCGGATCGGGATTTTCCGGCAGAGTGACCGTCTCCCTGTCTCTCGAGACCTGCAGCGGCCGGCACTGAAGAAGGTTGATCACATACTCGCCGGTGTCCGAGAGGTTGATCGTAAACTCCGTGTCTACCGGTGTTCCGTACTCCTCCTGAATCAGGCGGAGCATCGTGCGCATGTCCTTCATCAGGCGGGTTTCTTTCACGATTCCGCCGCAGGAGATAAAACGCACCGTGCGGTTCTGCCCGTGCTCGCGGAGCCGCCGCTCCACCTCTGTGTCATGCTCGAGAACCATCTTTGCGATATACGGGGGCAGTTTGTCCTCGATCGCACGCAGTTCGATCTGTTCAAGTTTTCTCGTCTCTTTGTTGATGACAGAAATTTTCCGCTGGGAATACTGGTGCCGGTCCGCGACCGTGACCGAGGCGCTCGCCTCCGGCCGGTCCAGACTCACAAGTCTCGGATACGACCCTTCCGTCCGGTCGACGGCGGAGGTGCCGAGTCCCATGACGAGCCGAAGCATTCCGGCCTTCGGATCCAGATCCGGAAGAAACCGGTAAGGGCTGTAGGAATAGCCGACGCCGGCGGCACAGGGCATGTAATACTGGTCGTAGTGGGAGCCGGACACGCGCTGGACGAGCAGCGCCATCTGCTCATCGCGGTTCTCAAGACCTCTCCTCATCCGGTAGTCAAGCGCCGACAGGCTCATGGTGCTTGAGTAGACCGTGCGGACCGCATTCTCAAACTCTTCGAGGCGCTCTTCCATCGTCCCCGTATTCGCGCAGAAAACCGATTCGTACTTTCCGGCAAAAGCGTTTCCGAAACCGTCCTCGAGAATGCTGCTGGACCGCACGATGATCGGATCCTGTCCGTAATATTCCAGCAGATGAACAAACTGCTCTTCCATCTCCCGGGAAAATTTTCCGGTCATCAGTTTTTCCGCGAAGGGAGCGGCGAGGGAGAAATATTCCTCCGTTGTGCGCTGGCGCACCCGCAGATCCCAGTACTGATTTTCAACAATGTAGGAATAAAAGACATCCGATCCGATAAAATAGGAGTCGTGAGGCTCGAACCGGCGCGCCAGATCCGGGTCCGCATCCTCGATGATCTTCCGCGCGAGAAGCATGCCGCAGGCTTTTCCTCCGATGAGTCCGGTCCCGATCATATGATTGCGGACCCGGAAATAATCCTCCGGCTTAAAATGCTGTTTGATCATCACGCGCATCCGCTCGTCGCGGCTCATCATGATGTTGCACATGCGCGAGCACTGTTCGGTCATGTCCATGCCCGCAAGATGCATGACGCGCGCCCGGTTGAAAAAACGGTCCCAGGAATCAATGTTCTGCTCCGAATCCGGCGTCTGACAGTCATTCATGACCTGGTAGAAGCGGCTCGCCTCGACGCCGTCCAGAATCGGCCGGAACTGCCCTTCCCAGAAGTTATAGATATGCGGCAGAAACATGGTCTCGCTGTACCGGTTCCAGACCTTGTCCGGCCGCACGTAGACGCTGCGGCTGTCTGAGTACACATCGAGAAACAGCTGCGTCGTGTCGCGGATTTTTGCGATCGCCTGGAAGGAATGCTTGCCGCGGATCAGAGGAAAATAGGCGACCGTGTCGAGCTGATACAGATAGGGGCAGGTCACTCGGAAAAAATTGCCCATCATAAGATCCGTAGCCCACGCCGTCTGCAGCTCCGATAAACAGTCGAACACGTAAAAGGTTCCGCGGCCCATCCTTGTGATCAGGTTGTGAATTTCCACGGTGAAGGTCTCGAAACGGTGGGAAAGCTCAATGTTGACGATCTCCACGCCCTCCTGCTCCTCCACAAGAGGCGGATGGCTGGCGAAGCGCACGTAGATCAGCTTCCGCCGGTCCGCAATTGCCTGTCTGACGTAAGGATCAAGAAAGAGGTGGAATTCGTTCAGGTTCGACACGCGCCAGACGACATTGTCGCCCAGGCGGATGTTGTCCAGAACCTTATCCATCTGCGGGATTCCCGATTCGATCCGTTCAAATGATGCTGCCATACTCCCACCTCCCGGTGCAATTTGATCAGAATCCCTCCTTGCGGCGGCGAAGCCGGTTTTCATTCCGCTTTTCGGCGTTCTCCCATTCCGCCTTCTCCACCTCGGTTTTCAGCTCAAGGCCGTAAGGGATCTCGGCCGGCCGGTCGTCCTCGCCGATCGCCACCTCCGTGACGTAAGCGTAATTGATCAGACGGCGGATTCCGGTGCTTCGCTCCTCCATATACGTGTCGACGCGCACTTCCATCGAGGAGCGGCCGACGTGGGTGAGATGCGCCTTCACGACGATGATGTCGTTCAGGTTCGCGCCGCGCCGGAACTGAAGGTTGTCGACGCAGGCGGTGGTCACGTACATGCCGCAGTGGCGGATCGCGCAGATGCCGGCGACCTCGTCGATCCACTCCATCAGGCGGCCGCCGAAAAGCCGGCGGCCTCCGTTGATATCATTGTACTGGACAATTCTCGTCATCTCGGTCTTCGAGTCTGCTACTGTTTTATTTCCCTTCGGATACATCCTGTGTCTTCTCCTCT
>ONLT01000066.1 GCA_900318755.1 uncultured Eubacteriales bacterium | reverse complement strand
TATTTCTGAGCCGTCTTTATAATATCTGGCACTGAGGGTTCTTGAGATTCCATTCGGATCAGCAATTCCATAACCAAATCCATTTCCAGCCGCGCGATGCTTTGCTGCATAATTCTGCAAATATAACCAGAGTTTGTCAGAAAGCGTATATTTATTGTCTACGTCTTTTTCCAGAATATCCTTCATCACAGGTTTCGACTCTTTGGGAGTTAACCTGAATGCGAACTCAATCTCCCTTCCATAACGTTCCCGGTCAAAGCCTACAATCAGAATTCTCTCTCTGTGTTGCGGAACGAAGTTCTGACCATCCAGAACAGCATAAAACACCTGATAATCAAGTTCCTCCAGGGATTCCATAATTACACGAAACGTGCGGCCATGATCATGGTTTTTCAGATTCTTTACATTCTCAAGCATAAAAGCTTTCGGCCTTTTGGCTTTCAGGATTCTGCAAACATCAAAAAACAAAGTCCCCTGTGTCTTATCTGCAAATCCTGTTGGCCGCCCCAAACTGTTTTTCTTTGAAACCCCCGCAATCGAAAAGGGCTGGCATGGAAAACCGGCAACAAGAATATCATGATCCGGAATATCTTCTTCCTTCACTTTGGTTATGTCATCATCCGGTTGTTCCCCAAAATTGGCAAAATACGTCTGCTGGCAATATTTATTCCACTCGCTGGAATAAACGCATTTTCCTCCGGCCCGTTCATACGCAATTCTCATACCGCCAATACCGGCAAAAAGATCAATAAAAGTAAACGCTGCATCTTTTTTATTGTTTTTTACATTATATTGATTGATCATCTGGCGAATCGCGAAGGATACCGCATCCTGAATGGAATTTCCCGACTTCCTGGCGTAAGCAGTCAGTGCTGCTATTTCACTATCGTTTAGTCTGATATGGATCTGATTCTGGCTGGACATTCATTTCACCTCGATAAATGGGGCATAAAAATATACCTGTTTTCACCCATTATATGGCATTCAGAGGCATTTCTCAACCTTTCCCGGGGAAATCAGGAGCAAAATCAGGCTCACCGGCAGGTTATTCTGCAGGGCACAAGACCGCCGGGACGGCAGCAGTTCTCAACAGCCTGCCTTCTCACTACGGCTCGCCGATCTCAGCTTCACCATCCGTTCACGATCAGCCGGCCGATCCTCCTGCTCTGATATCCGGAACCACAGAATTCCCGGCCCGGAGTACCATCGCAGGCTTACTTTTCTTTGTTGATGGTAAATTTCTGACACGAATTACCATCGCAAACTTGCTTTCCTTATCTGATGGTAAATTTTCGGCACGAATTGCCATCGCAAACCTGCTTTCCTTATCTGATGGTAAATTTTCGGCACGAATTACCATCGCAAACCTGCTTTCCTTATTTGATGGTAAATTTCCGACATAAATTTACCATCGCAAGTTTACTTTCCCTTATTGATGGCAAACGCTCGGGCAAAATTACCATCATAAACTTACTTTCTCTATCTAATGGTAAATTCCCGCTTCAAAGTGCCATCGCAATCTAACCTTTTCTTATTTGATGGCAAACATCCTGTCCCACATACCATTGCTTACTTGTTTTTCATCCTTTAACGGCAAACGCTCGGCAGGAGCTCTTGTCTGCATCGTCAACGGTGTGTCCTTCGTCCTTTGTATTCCTGCGCTGTCCGCCCCGCTATGACCGAATTCTGCTTTCCTTTCTGCTTATCCTCGTATTTTTCCCGTTTTTTCCGTTTTCTTCCGTTTTCTTTCCGTTTTCTTCCGTTTTCTTCCTTTCCTGCCCGGATTGCGCTTTTTTCCGCCGCTGTGTATAATTCTTAATAATACCATGGCGGACGTTTTTCGTCCGGACAGGAATGAATCGAGATGTTACCGTCAGGAGCCGGGGCGCCAATGGGAGGGAAACCAACTTGAATAAAACAACGATGCGGGTCGAGCAGAAAACGGCGACAAAAAACAGTATTGTGCGGCTGATCTTCGTACTGATTCTGATTGCACTGCAGTTCACATGGATTTATGTCCTGATCACGTCACTGGAATCCCGGATTCCCTGGCTGTCCACCGTAATTACGTTCGGTGCGTTCATTCTCGCGCTGACCATCAGTGCGCGGCATCTGAATGCCTCATACCGTATTTTCTGGGTAATTATGGTGCTTTCCTTTCCTGTGCTCGGCATCCCCTTTTACGCGGTGATGGGGCGGAAGAACTCCACAAAAAGGATGCGGCTTCGTCTCGAGCGCGTGGACGGAATTCTTTTCCGTCATCTGGCTCAACAGGAAGATGCCCTGAAACGCCTCTCGGAAACGGACCGGCGGGCCGCCCAGGCATCCAATTATCTGCTGAAAGCCTGCCGTTTCCCCGTTTACGGGAACACAGACGTCCGATACTTCCCGGATGCCGCAGACTGCTTCGAATCCCAGCTCGCAGATCTGGAGAAAGCGGAAAAATTCATTTTTCTGGAATACTATGCAATCGAAGAAAACGGCGCATTTGAGCGCGCCCTGGAGATTCTGAAGCGGAAAGCCGCAGAGGGAGTGGAAATCCGGGTCACATTTGATGACATCGGCAGTATCACTTTTCTGAACAACCGGTTCGTGCACAGACTGGAATCGTATGGAATCCACTGCCAGCGTTTCAATCCCCTGCTGCCGTTTCTGAATATTTTCATGAATAACAGGGATCACCGCAAGATCACGGTAATTGACGGCAGGATCGGCTACACCGGAGGCTACAACCTCGCGAACGAGTATTTCCATCTGACCGAGCCGTTCGGATACTGGAAGGACACCGGCGTCCGTCTTGAAGGAGACGCCGTCAGAACCCTGACCGTCATCTGCATGGAAATGTGGGGACTGATGTCCGATCACGTGAATCTTGAAAACGGGGATCGCTTTTTCTCCGTGCCTGCCTTCCATGCGAAGGAAACCGGTTTTGTCCAGCCATATGCGGACAGTCCGCTCGATGAGGAGCCGACCGGCGAAGAAGTCTACATGAATATGCTGCGGAACGCAGAGCACTACGCGTGGTTCGTGACGCCGTATCTCCTGATCACGGACGAGATGCGGCGAGAATTCGTCGCTGCCGCCAAGCGCGGGGTCGACGTACGCATCATCACCCCGGGAATTCCGGATAAGAAAATGGTCTATCAGGAAACACGATCCTATTACGCGGGGCTCGTCCGAGGCGGCGTGCGGATCTTCGAGTACACGCCCGGATTCTGCCACGCGAAAATGAGCGTCAGCGATGATGTCTCCGCCACAGTCGGCACAATCAATCTGGATTACCGCAGCCTGTACCTGCACTTTGAAAACGGCGTCCTCTTTCATCACTGCCAAATCGTGGGAGAAATCCGACAGGATTTCGAGAAGATGTTTTCCGAATCCGCCGAGGTCACCGATCATTACCGGAAAGGTGCCCAGAACCATTTCCAGCGGACCGGACGTGCACTCTTCCGCTTCATCGCGCCGCTTCTGTAACCGGCGCGATATTTCACGCAGCGTTTCGGTATCCGGCACCGTTTTCGATGTCCGGAGCAGTCTTTCGCTGCCCGGATCTCACGGCGGGGCCGGTTCGTAGCGGACCGCGCATCCCTCCTGGCAGTCCGGCTCGTGCTTCACCCGTAGGATGCGTTGCCCTGAATACCATCACATTCTTCCTTTTCTTTATTGATGGTAAATTTCCGGCACGATTTGCCATCGCAGATTTGCTTATCCTTGTTTGATGGTACTTTTCCGGCGCGGATTGCCATCGCAGATTTGCTTATCCTTGTTTGATGGTACTTTTCCGGCGCGGATTGCCATCGCAAATTTGCTTTCCTTTGTTTGATGGTAAATTTCCGGCAAAACTTACCATCGCAAATCAACTTTTCCTGCCCGATGGTAAACTTACGTCCTAAAATACCATCTCAATTCTATCTTTCTCTATCGGATGGCAAACGCCCGCCGCACAGTACCATCCCAATTCAACTATCCTTTTTCTAACGGCAAACGCCCGCCACACAATACCATCCCAAACCTGCTTTACGATTTTTGATGGTCCCGGAGTTCGAAAATTACCATTCAATTCACAGCGCGAAACAACCATTGATAAGAAAGCAGGCAGCTTTTTACGATCAAAGAGCGGCCGGCGTGTAACCGGCCGCTCTTTGATCATGCGTATTATTCCAGATTAAGTTTTCTGTCGAGAATCAGCCAGGTGACTGCTCCGTAGACTGCAATTCCCGCTGCTGTCACCGCGAGGAAAATGCCCTCATATTTTACCGCATCCAGAGCAGACTCCAGATTCTGGTTTCCAACGACTGTAAATAATCCGTTTCCTGAGGATAGAACAAGCACCGTCTCCAGAATGCCTGTGGCTATGAACGCCAGCACCGATCCGAGGATTCTGTGTTCCGTCCACAACTGTCCGATCGCCATCGAGGCATAAAGTCGTGTGATGGCAAAAACAGCCAGCGCGATCACAAGTAAAATGCCGAGCAGGATGTTCATTTTATAGGGTTCGATCGCTTTGAAAAACCCAGACAGCATCTGTCCCACACCGATTTTTTCCGTCTCCCCGGAATAATCGGCTGCGATGAGGAACGGCGCCGTTACAACCGCTGATATGATCACGCTGAATATACTCCAGATCACGGAGGAGATTACCTTCGCCCAGATCAGATTTCCGGTTCCGGTCGGAAGCGAAAACATCAGATACCCTTCTCTTCCCAGAAGATTGTTGTAAAACCGGATGACCAGAAGGAGAACGGTCACGATGGACACCGCAGCAGCAAGAACGCCGAGAATCACCGTCAGTGCAATCGTTCCCGCACTTCCTGCCGAATTCGGAAAGAACCGGAAGTCAATTCCAAGCAAAACAGCCGCCACCACGATTGCCGCATAGATCGGAAGTAAAATCCTCCCGAATGCCTTCATCTCATATCCGATTAATCTGCTCAACATGCAAATACCTCCCTGAAATACTCATCAATGCTTCTTCCGGTTTCCGCACGGAGATCGTCTGCATTTTTATGGAAAAGAACCTTCCCCTCCCTGAGGAAAATCACTTCATCCAGAATTGCTTCGATGTCTGTGATCAGATGGGTGGAAATCAGAACCAGCCCGTCTTCGTTGTAATTATCCAGAATCGTGTGGATGATATAATCCCTCGCAGCCGGATCAACACCGGCCAGCGGTTCATCCAGCAGATAAATCTCCGCTTTCCTGCACATGCAAAGGACGAGCTGCACTTTCTCGCGGGTGCCCTTTGACAGCTTCTTCAGATTCATTCCGCCGTCAATCTTCAGCTGATCCATCAGCTGTTCCGCCTTCTTCTGATCAAAATCATCGAAAAAAGATTCATAAAAATGAATGAGTTCATCGACCTTCATCCAATCCGGAAGGAAATCACAGTCCGGCAGGTAGGAGATGATTTTCTTCGTCTCCTTCCCGGGGTTCATCCCGTGAATCGTGATTTCTCCAGAGGTCGGAGTCAGAAGCCGCTGAATCAGCTTGATCAGCGTCGTCTTTCCGCTCCCGTTCGGCCCCGCAAGGCCGATTACCCTCTGCTTCTCCAGGGATAGATTGATTCCGTTTAACGATATTTTGCTGCCGTATTTTTTTACAAGATCTCTGCATTCGATTTCTGCCACAAGTATCTCCTCCTATCTGCTTTCGTCAAATGACCCGGTTCTGAACAATCACTGCTCCGTCTTCGCCGGATGATGCTCCGGCTGCTCCGCCGGTTAACGCTCCGACTGCTCCGCCCGATGACGCTCCGGCTGCGTTTCGGTTTCCGGCCTCCAGCCGCTTACCTCCTCAATGATTTCCTCCCGCGTCAGACCGAGACGGGAAAGCTGTTCAAAAAGCTCCTGTATGTATTTCTCGCTGAGCGAGCTTCTCAGTTCTTTCATTTTCGTTTCATCCTCCGTCACATATCTTCCGCTTGTCCGCTGCGTATACAGCAGGCCCTCCTGCTCCAGCTGTATCATTGCCCGCTGCATGGTGTTCGGATTTACCCCCGCCTGCGCGGCAAGATCTCTGACCGAAGGCAGCCTGCTTCCCGGCGGAAGCGTCCCGCCTGCAATCCGGGTTTTTATTCCGTCAACAATCTGAAGATAAATCGGCATGCCGTTTTTGAATTCCCAGGCCATCTGCACTACCTCCTTCCCTGTTATTTCATCAGCACCTGTTTATTGGTAATGACGTATTAGTTCCTTAGTACAAAGATACAATATCATATGTGTCCTGCTGTGTCAACACATTAATACAATAGATACAAAAAAAGGACCACCGTTGCAGGCAGCCCTGACTGTTCGTTTTCCGTCGCTTATCTTCTGTAATTAAGATATGATCCGGTCACCCGCATCTGAAGCTCGGTCAGATATTCATTGACATCGGACGTCTCATATCGGTCGATGTGGCAGAACTCGATCAGATCGCCCGCCTGTTTCAGATGGTGCTCTTTGCAGTATTGAAGCATCTCGGGATACAGATTCACCGTCTGGCTGAACGGCCCCCTGTAGCAAAGCGAGAGGTATTTTCCCGCCTCAAGGGTAAAAGCCGCATCCGGATTCCAATCCGAATTCAGATATCCGGAATAAAAAAAGATCGCTTTCGTAGCGAAATCCCCGTGATCTCCTATCCGGTCCGTATCCAGGAGATAGCAGTCGCAGGCGCCGATTGTGGTCACATTTTTTGAAGAGCCGCTTCTGAATTTTGCAAGACGATAATTAATCTCATTATCGGGCATCTCGCCCTCAGAGATAAGAAGGCCGTTCCGCACCGGAAGATCAAACTCGTGAATCGTTCCTGATGTATCGAGATTGAACGCTTCATTGATCGAACGAAGTCTTGCATTGATGTTATTCCTGATCCGGGTGAGTTCTCCGATCTTTTCATCGATCAAAGAGGATTCCCTCTCAAGCATGGCAGTGACGTGCTTTAAGTTTCTGTCCTTCTCAAAGTTCAGGATTTCCCGGGTGGTAAAGCCGATGGACAGAAGCTCTCTTACCGTATTCATCGTACGGATGTCATCTAATGTATACAGTCTGTAGTTGTTCTCCTGATCCCTGACCGGATGAAGCAGACCTGCCTTCTCATAATACCGGATCGAATCGACGCCGATATTGAAAAGCTTCGACAGCTCGCCTATTTTAAAAAGACCTTTCCCACTCATGTAAGGCATGGTATCACAAGTTCCATCTGTATACAAGGCGAAAAGGAACCGGCGGCGCTTTCTTCCTGTTCCTTTTTCGCCTGTCCGTTTAAATCGGATCCTTAAATTTCGTAGAACCTTTCGTACCTGAGCGGCTCGATGTTCGTGACCGGTTTCTCGCCGATTACCGTCTGAGCCATGACGTATCCGACAGCAGGGGCCGTGCCGAACCCATGTCCGTTGAATCCGCAGGCAAGGATCAGCCCCTCCGCCTCCTCCGGCCTTCCGAGAACGCATACGCCGTCCTTTGTCATATCCAGAATTCCGGACCAGCTGCGGACGATCTTCGCCTTCGCAAGTGCCGGGATCCAGCCCTCGATCGCGCGGCAGGATGCCCCAAGAGTCGCCGGATGCTGCAGGCTCATATCATTCGGATCATTGATTTCCATGAATTCCTCCAGCCCCGATTCCGAACCGAACACAAAGGATCCGTGCTTCGTCTGATGGCCGTAGAAATCAGCCGCGGCCGTCCCGAGCATCTGCGGGAACATTTCCGGCTCCATCTCTGTGACGAGGGCGCAGTCAAGAAGCGGAGTCATCGGAACGTCCAGGCCGATGGTATTCATGATCCTTCTGGAATCGTACCCCGCCGCGAGGATGATATCTCCTCCTTCAAACACCGTTCCGTCTTCAAGGATCACCCTTCTTACTTTCCCGGTCACCTTCTCCAGCGCTTTGACCTTCGCGCCTGTGAAGAAGTGAACCCCAAGCTCTACATCCTTCAGGAAATATGCCAGGGTTGCCACAAGCGGATTGGCATGGCCGTCGGTCGGGCAGAAGCTCGCACCCATCACATCTTCCGACAGCCAGGGAGAAATCTCCCGGACCTGATCCCCCGTGATCATGTCGACCTTAAGGCCGCCGGCGGCACAGCGCTCCGCCAGAGCCTGCAGTTTTTTCATATGCGCCCCGGTCTTTCCCAGACGCAGATTTCCCTTCTGCGTGTATTCCACATCGCGTCCCAGTTCTTCGGAAAGAGTCGGCCAGAATTTCTGAACCGCCGTCATGGCAAGTCCGAGCTCTCTTGGATCACGGCCGGACTGTCGGACGCCGCCGCCGTTGCGGCTCGATCCTCCGTGGCCGATGGAATCGCTCCCTTCCAGTACGATAATGTCACGAACGCCCTTTTTCTTCAGGTAATAGGCGCTGGCACAGCCCACGATGCCGCCGCCAATAATTACCACATCCGCTGTTCTCTTCATCGTAAGCCCCCTTTTGCAAGATCTTCCCCGGCGCCCCGGTCGTTTCCGGCGATTCCCATATCCAGTGGCCGCATAGGCGTACGGGCTGTGGCGAGGGTCACATCGGCAGGGCGGATGCGAAGCTCTTTCGCCACCAGTCTTCTGGTAAGCGTCCCGCAGGTCTGTCCCTGACAGAGCCCCATTCCGCACCGCAGAAGCCTTCTTAATTCCTCAATGGTGGTAATTCCCTCATGGAGCGCTTTCCTGATCTCGCCTTTCGTCACTTCTTCACAGCGGCAGACCAAAAGATCATCATCCTCTTCCGGCACATAAGGGCCGATTTCTTTCAGCTTTTCTTCAATGTCTAACATGTTTTCTCCTTCCCGCCAATCAGGAAACAGCACCTGTCCTCTGAACCGCAGATTAGAACGCATCCCTCATGCTTTCTTATAAAACCTTGCCCGGTCGATAAATTCCATCGGAACTTTCATGGTGACCAGTCTTGTGCCGTCAAACGCCGCAGAAGAACGGACATTCGTGATCTCCGCCTCGCAGATCGGGACGCCGCTTCTCGAAAGGCCGAATCCCCGGTCGTCTTTTTGCGGAAGGGGAAGGAATTCATAGGGAATCGTCACCTCGCCGTATCCCGGCTCCGTGTCCTCTTCCACAAGGAAAATTGCCTGCCCCGAACAGCTTGCAACGCACATCCCGCAGTTGATGCACTCGCTTCCCTCTACCGAAATCGGAAGGGAGGTAATCTGATCACCGATGGAGATGCAGCCTTTCCTGCAGGCATCCTGACATGGGTTGCAGGGAATGTTCTGGGTACATTCGATCACCGGATGGATCCCGACCTGCTTTCTGAATCCGGGGAACCGGCTGATCTCATCATCCGCCACATATCCGTGCGTCAGAAGATTTTCCGAGACGGCAATTCCCTCCTCCGTCTTTTCGATCTTCTTTCCCCGGTTCTTCGGTGCAAACATCCCCTGGCGAAGGGACTCCAGGGAGGCGTCCAGTTCCCGCTCCCTCGCCGCTCTCGCTTCGTGATCGAGATACCCGAGATATTCTGCGATCGCCGCCCCGCTCATGCGGCCCTCGATCATCGCCGAAGATGCCTCTTCGATTCCCGCCACGTCTCCCGCCGCATAGATGCCGGGGATCGACGTCGCGCCGCTCTCATCACACTTCGGCACAAAACCGCCGGAGGAAGTGTCCATCTCAACTCCGTCCATCTTGAGAAGCTGCGCCATGGGCGACAGGCCGACGGCTACGCAGACCGTATCAACGTCGAAGTGTTTTTCCGTTCCCGGGATGAAATGAAACTGCGGATCAACCTGCGCAATGGTCACGCCCGTGACACAGTCCCTGCCCTCGACTTCTTTGATCGTATGGGAGAGATAAAAGGGCACCCCGGTCCGCGCCACCTTAGCCGCGTGCACCCCATAACCTCCGACCCGCGGAGCCGCGTCTGCCAGTGCGACAACCTCGCATCCTGCCTGCATCAGCTGGAATGCGACCACAAGCCCGACATTTCCGGTTCCGAGCATAAAGACCCGGTTGCCCGGCTTGATGTGATGAAGGTTCATCATCGTCTGGGCCGCTCCGGCTCCGATCACGCCGGGAAGGGTCCAGCCTCTGAAGTTCACCATGTTTTCTGCCGCTCCCGTCGCCACAAGAACCGCGTCTCCCTTATAATGGACAACCTCGTCTCCCTGCTGAACCAGCACTTCTTTTTCCGGATACAGGCCGATCACCGCGGCGTTCAGTACGACCTCGACCCCGGCCTTCTTTGCTTCCTCAAGAAGCTGCTGCCCGATGCGGAATCCCCTGATCTTCGCCTTATGCTCCTTTGACCCGAAGAATTTATGGATCTGCTTAAAGAGCTGTCCTCCCGGAGCCGCGTTCTCATCAAACACCGTCGCCTTTACTCCGCTCTTTGCCGCCTCGATCGCCGCAGAAAGCCCTGCAGGTCCCGCTCCCGCTACGATCAGCTCTTTTTTGATCACCTTCATGAACAGCCTCCTTACTCCGCATCCAGCGGTTTCACGCCGTCCTGTGTCTGCACCTTCATTCCTTCCCTTAAAGGAGTGATGCAGGTTCTCACATTCGGCTGCCCGTCCACCACCATGACACAGTCTGTGCATCTGCCGATGGCGCAGAACACGCCGCGCGGCTCATGTCTTTTCGCGGTATACCGGTGGATCATCACGCCGTTCACCCGCAGGGCGGCCGCAATCGGCTCTCCTTCATATCCCTGCAGCGTTTTTCCGTCGTATGTAAAACTCACCAGTTTGCCCACAGGACTTTCACCCAAAACCGGATGATTTTTGATTCGATCCATTTCTTATCCCCCATTCCGGCAATTCGTATCTTCTTGTTTTATTTCCAGATTCCTCTGAATTTTCTAATTTTGTAATACATCGGATTTTCCATCGCCAGCACCTTTTCAACGGGAACCGGCCTGAACAGCGGGATCCTCATCTTATACCGGATCCAGAAGATCGAATAGAC
>ONLT01000065.1 GCA_900318755.1 uncultured Eubacteriales bacterium | reverse complement strand
TTATGCCGCAGGCCGGGATCGAACCGGCACGGGTATCACTACCCACGGGATTTTAAGTCCCGGGCGTCTGCCAATTCCGCCACTGCGGCAGACTGGGCGGTGGTGGATTCGAACCACCGAAGGCATCGCCAGCAGATTTACAGTCTGTCCCCTTTGGCCACTCGGGAAACCGCCCGTTTAAACACGCAAAGTATATCCTATTTACGTATCGTTTGCAAGTTTTTTCTGCTTCTCTGGCGCGCCCAGTTCCGCTCCTGCTCAGCGGATCCGCCGTAAGCGCGGTAGTCGACGTTGTGGATCTCCCGCGCGCTGTTTTCATGCTTTGGATGCTCCGTGTGATACAGGACAATCGAACTCTTCGGACCGATGGTCACAGTCATCACGCCGTATTCCGCGAACATTTCCTTCTGACGCGTGGAATATCCTTCTTCATCAGTCTTGAATACGCGCTGCAGCGAGACGAAGTTTTTCGTTCTGGACAGGCCCGTGACCCAGAGCGGAAGTTCCGCGGTCACCTGCTCCGCGCGATTGTTCATCAGAACGACAATCCGTTCCGTCGAGCTGAAGCGGGCGAAGGACAGCACGTCTCTCTCATGGTGCAGTAGGGTGACGCTTCCGTTCCGGAGAACCCGGTACGATTTGTGCAGCGCAATCGCCGCGCGGTAAAAGCGCAGCATCTGCTTGTCCTCGCTGCCCCAGGGGTACGGCCGCCGGTTGTCCGGATCGGTAAATCCGCAGACTCCCGCCTCATCGCCGTAATACACGGTGGGCGCCCCCGGCCAGGTCATCTGAAAGACGACCGCCTCGCGCATGACGGCGCGGTCAACGCCGTTATCCGCGGCCTCTTTTCCGCTGTTCTCGATGCGCCCGACGTAATGGTTCGTCCGCGTCAGAAAGCGGGAATGATCGTGATTGTCCAGCTCGTTCATCGCGATCTGAAGCGACGGCATGTGGAACTGCGCCATGGAATACCGCATCGAATCCACAAACGTCGTGTCATTGCCAAGGAGATCCTCCCGGAATGAATCGCTGTGCTTCTCCATGCCGGTCAGGAACCAGGAAATCGGCTCCATGAACGCATCGTAGTTCATGACGGTGTCCCACTCATCGCCCTGCAGCCACTCGGCCGCGTCCCCGTAGTGCTCCGCCACGATCACCGCGTTCGGGTTCGCTTCCTTCACGACCTTCCGGAAGCCCTTCCAGAACTCGTGGTTGTACTCCTTCGAATGGCCGAGATCCGCAGCCACGTCGAGCCGCCATCCGTCCGCGTTGTAAGGCGGTGAGACCCATTTTTTCGCGATCCGGTAGATCTCGTCGCGGAGCTCGTCCGTCGCCTCGTAATTCAGCTTCGGCAGGGTCTTGTGCCCCCACCAGCCGTCGTAGTTGTCGTTGTACGGCCAGCTTCGGTCATAAAATTTAAAGTAGTTGTGATACGGGCTGTCTTCCGCGATGTAAGCGCCCTTCTCATAGAAATCGCTGCTGTTCTCGTAAATCCGCTCGTGATCCATCCACTTGTTAAATGATCCGCAGTGGTTGAAGACGCCGTCCAGAATGACCCGGATCTTTCGCTTGTGCGCCTGCTTCACGAACTCGGCGAACAGCTCGTTGCTGGCCTCAAGGTTCGCCTTTCCGGTGACGCGGTTGATGTAACGGCGCGCATGGGTGTTGTCCTGATCCCAGTCCGCCAGAAGATTGCCCTCATCCGACACAATCTTCCCAAAGTGCGGATCGATGTGATCGTAGTCCTGGATGTCGTATTTATGGTTGGATGGCGACACGAAAAGCGGGTTGAAATAGATCGCTTCCACGCCGAGGTCCGCCAGATAGTCGAGCTTATCCATCACGCCCTTCAGATCCCCGCCGTAAAAATTGCGCACGTCCATGCCCTCGATCGGCTTGTTCCAGTCCTCGATTCTCTGCACGTGCTGATGAATGTAGCTGTACTCGTCCGTCAGAACGTCGTTGGAGGGATCTCCGTTGCGGAACCGGTCCGTGTAAATCTGGTAGAGCACCGCGCCCTGAGCCCAGGACGGCGTGTGAAAGCCCGGCGCCACGCTGAACGCGTACATCGGCTGCGCATCGCGGCACACGCCGAGCCGGTTGAAATAGCACACGAGCGCTCCCACATGAATCTCAAAATAGTAGCGGAAAGGCTCCTCCGGGGTGACAATCTGCCCCTCATAATAATCAAATCCGTTGTGCGACATCGAGATCTGCATCGGAATCCGCTCGTTGTCGCGGACCAGATACACGAGATCGACGTTATCCTTTGCGGTCCGGAACCGGATCCGCAGAGTTTCGCCCGGATCAGGGTCGTACGGTTTCAGGAACATCTCTGTCTCATCGCTGTACAATGCCTGTTTGTTTAAGAGCGGCCGCATTAGCAGCATATATTCCTGATTTTTCAGTAAATCCATCTGTTTCCCCCTGATGTGCCTGTCGTCGTTTCCGGCTGCCAAAGGAATCCCCCGGTTCCTGCCGGACGCACCGAAATAAAAAAGACAGCCGTGAGGCTGTCTTTTTTAGAGAAGGTATTTCTTCTTATGGGGTGTAGCAAAAACTATAATGTATTGGGGGTTTTTACGATTATGATAATAACACCCTTTGCGGAAAAAGGCTGCACAATATTCACAAAAATAATAATTATTTTTTGTCTATTTTGCCAGTTTCGCTTTTTATCTGTTTTGCTTCCGCCTCAAAAATTGCCTCGAATTCCTGACGATTCAATTTTTCTTTTTGCATCAGCTCGCCTGCGCATTCATCCAGCACATAGCGATGCGCCTCGATGAGCTTTTTTGCGCGCTTGTGGCAGCTCTCGATGATCGAGCGGACTTCCGTATCGATCTGCGCCGCAACCTCTTCGCTGAAGCTCTTGGTCTGGCCCCAGTCGCGCCCGATAAAAATCTCCTCGGAATCACTGCCGTAATTTACAAGTCCGATTTTATCGGACATTCCGTACTGCATGACCATGGCGCGCGCCAGATCCGTCGCCTGCTTGATGTCCTGCGAGGCCCCGGTCGTGATGTCGTCGAACTCCAGTTCCTCCGCGACGCGGCCGCCCAGATCCACCGTGATCATCTGCAGCATCTTTCCCCGCGAGTTGAAGATCTCATCCCGCTCCGGCTGCGGCATCGTGTATCCCGCCGCACCGGGTCCCGTCGGTATGATTGAGATCGTGTAAACCGGATCCATGTCCGGCAGAACGTGGAACAGAATCGCGTGACCGGCCTCATGGTACGCCGTGATCCGCTTCTCCTTCTCGGAAATCACCTTGCTCCGCTTCTCGGCTCCGATCCCGACCTTCACAAACGCACCCTTGATATCCGCCTGCGTCAGATAATAACGGTTCTCCTTCGCGGCGGCGATGGCCGCCTCGTTCAGCAGGTTCTCCAGATCCGCGCCGGTAAATCCGGCCGTCGTCTGCGCGATCGCTTTCAGATCCACATCGTCCCCGAGAGGCTTGTCCTTGGCGTGAACCTTCAGAATTTCCTCCCGTCCCCGGACATCCGGCCGGCCGACGGCAACTCTCCGGTCGAAACGGCCCGGACGCAGAATCGCCGGATCCAGAATATCCACGCGGTTCGTCGCCGCCATGACGATGATATTTTCATTGATGCCAAACCCGTCCATCTCTACCAGCAGCTGGTTCAACGTCTGCTCGCGCTCGTCGTGGCCGCCGCCCATTCCGGTTCCTCTTCTTCTGGCGACCGCGTCGATCTCATCGATAAACACGATGCACGGCGAGTTCTTCTTCGCCTCCTCAAACAGATCCCTCACGCGGGATGCGCCGACGCCGACAAACATTTCGACGAAATCGGATCCCGAGATCGAGAAAAACGGGACGCCCGCTTCTCCCGCCACCGCCTTCGCAAGAAGTGTTTTTCCGGTTCCGGGAGGTCCTACGAGAATAACGCCCTTCGGAATTCTTGCTCCGACCCGCTGATATTTCTGCGGCTCCCGCAGAAACTCGACAATCTCGCGGAGTTCTTCCTTCTCCTCTTCCAGGCCAGCGACGTCGGAAAAGCGGACCTTCTTGTCGTTTTCCGTCGACATGTGCGCCCGGCTCTTGCCGAAGTTCATCATCTTCGTATTCGCGCTGTTCGCGCCGGCCGCCTGCCGTCCGATCAGCGCATAGACGATCATCAGCACCACTCCGCACAGGATGATCGGAAGGATCACCGATTCAAATGTCCCGTTGTGCGATACGTTCCGCATCGTCACCGTCACGCCGCGGTTTTCAAGTTCATCCGACGCCTTGTTGACATCGCTCACATAGATCCGTTCCTCCGTTCCGTCCTTCAGTGTGAAGTTTACGGTACCGGTCGGAACCTGTGAATTCTGACTGATTTCCGCGCTCTCGATCTGATCGTTCGCAAGCAGGTCCTCGTACTGGCCGTTCGTCACGACGCTCCGGTGGGACATCATGCTCGGAACCAGCAGAAGAACGATCATGAGCAGGGTAATCACAATCATGTAGATATTCCAGCTTCTTCTTCCAGTCACGCTGTTAAACTCTCCTCTTATTCCTCTTCCTCAAATTTTACCGCACCGATGTACGGAAGGTTGCGGTATCTCTGATCATAGTCCAGACCGTAACCGACGACAAATACATCCGGAACGGCAAATCCGGTGTAATCCACATGGACGTCACTGACCACGCGGCGCTCCGGCTTGTCGAGCAGCGTGCAGAGCTTCAGGCTCGCCGGCTTTCTCGACCACAGGTTCTTCAGCAGATAGCTGAGCGTTCTTCCGGAATCAATGATGTCCTCGACGACCAGAACGTCTCGCCCAGCGAGGGGTTCGTCGAGATCCTTGATGATTTTTACGATGCCGCTGGACTGTGTGCCGCTGCCGTAGGACGAGACCGACATAAAGTCCATGCTCACCGGAACCGACACCCGTTTCGCCAGCTCGCACATAAAGAACACGCCGCCCTTCAGCACGCAGATCATGTGAACCGTCTTTCCTGCGTAATCCTCGCTGATCTTCGCTCCGATCTCAGCGATTCTCTTATCCACAGTCTGCTCGTCAATCATCACTTCGACATGGTGCTTATCCATTTGTTCCGGAACCTCCGTTTCCATCCGTGTAGTTTACCTTAATCCGAATCACCCGCTCCGTGTCCGGCCCGATCTTCGCATCGGCGCTGATTCGCCCGCCGACCGCCCAGTACACATGCGACTCATCCGCCAGCAGGATCACCCGGTCTCTGATATCCCGTCCGATCTTGCAGTTGACGAAATAGTTCTTCAGCTTCTGCTTATTCCCGTCCGCATCCAAAGTCAGATAGTCGCCCGGAAGCCTGTTCCGGATCAAAAGACCTTTTTTTATCTTATCATAATTCAGCCATTTCGTATATGTTTTTTGCGGCACGCAGAGCCCGCCCGCGCGGTCGCGGGGCATATCGGCGCACAGCTCCGCACGTTTCTTTATTTCGACCTCGATCACCGCTTCTTCAAACCGGTAAGTGCCGCTCCCCGTGATCCGGACAGGCTCCGCCCTTCCCGTCACCGCCGGTATCAATCCGTTTCCCGCCGGTTCCGCCGGCATAAACCGGCCCTTTGCCGGCCCCGGCGGAACGTGCCGGACGGACGCAGGGGTCTCCGCGCCCGGGCCTGCAAGAACAACCCGGTCCTCTTCCCGGACCGCCCGGATCCCGTACGGCAGATCAATACCCTTTCCTCTCTCCCGCCCGAACAGCTCCAGAAGGCTCTCGATGTGGACACGGCCGATGTCCTTCCTCCCGCCCGCGAGACGGCAGAGACAGTCCATCAGCACGCGGCGCCGGATGATCTCCGGCTCCGAAATCAGATCATCGGCGATGCAGACCGCATGTTTCTTACAGGCCGGCGCGACATACTTCTTTGCCCGCTCCCGCGCCTCCGCCCCGATAAAATCGTCCGCCATGCGGACAAGTTCCGCGGTTTCGGTGATGTGGCGCGCCGCTCCTCCGTGGACGCTGCGCTCAAGCTCCGGGATCAGGCCGTGACGGATCCGGTTCCGCGCGAACCGGTCCGACTCGTTCGAGCTGTCGGTTCTCCATAAAATCTCCCGCGCCGTCAGTTCCTCACAGATTTCCCTGTGGGTGACCGCAAGGAAGGGGCGGATCACATTCCCGCTCACCGGCCGCATGCCGGAGAGTCCCGTCAGCGCCGAACCCCGTGCAAGATGGTACAGCACCGTCTCCGCCTGATCGTCCACATGGTGCGCGAGCGCGATCTTCGTCGCGCCGCAGCTCAAAAGGCATTCCCGGAACGCATCAAGCCGCGCTTCCCGCCCGGCTTCCTCCAGGCCGGTCCCGGTTCTCTCTGCCCGGCTGCGGACATCCTCCCCGACACACCGGATGGGGACGCCGAGTTTCCCGCAGAGATCTCTCACAAACCGTTCGTCCCCGTCGCTCTCGGCGCCGCGCAGGTGATGATTCACATGACAGGCCGTCACCGAAAACGGAAAACCGAAGGCGTTCTCCTCCCGGAATTCGCAGAGCAGGACCAGCAGCAGCGTCGAGTCCGCGCCGCCGGAACAGCCGACGCAGACCGTGTCGCCCTCCCGGATCATATGATTCTGCGCGATCGCGCCGCGCACCCTTTCTTTTAAATTCCGGCTCATACGGCCTCCCCTTCCGTCTCATACGGCCTCTCCCGTTCCAGACGAAACTGCCCCCTCTCACTGCCATGATAAATGAAATGTGCAGTGAGCGGGGGCCGTGTGTCTCTGATACCCTGAACTCTTCCGACTCAGTCGGATTCTTTGAAGATAATCTCGCCATCTTTTACCATGCCGAGCTTATCCTTGGCAACCTGTTCCTTATACTCATCGCTCTGCATATAACTCTGCAGATCCTTAATCTCATCGGTGCGCTTCTCTTCGCTTTCCGTCTGACTCTGCAGCTCGGAGATCTGCTGATCGCCGGCTTCAATCCGTTTATTCAGCCGGCTGCTCTGAACGAGCAGCACGGTCATTAAAACCAGGACTACGAAAATAATCCCGCGCATCGCATGTCTGTTCCGCATGTTCCTCACTTCGATTCAGATATACCGGAAGAGGCTCTGCGCCTCGTCCTTCTTCACAGTTTCCTTCACATCCAGAACTTCCACCTGAACAGATTTTGTGCCAAAGAGAATTTCCAGACGATCGCCGGCCTTTACGGGAGACGAGGCTCTCGCCGGCTTTCCGTTCTGCAGCACCCTTCCGGCGTCACATGCCTCATTCGCGACGGTCCGCCGCTTGATCAGCCTTGTCACCTTCAGATACTTGTCGAGTCTCATACTTATTTAACCAGATCCTTGAGCGCTTTGCCCGCTTTGAATCTCGGCGTTCTGGAAGCCGCGATCTCGATGGTCTCGCCGGTCTGCGGATTTCTTCCCTGACGGGCCGCCCTCTCGGAAACCTCAAAGGTGCCGAAGCCTACCAGCTGTACCTTCTCACCCTTTTTCAGTTCTTCCGCCACGGAATCGATAAAAGCTTTAACTGCAGCTTCTGCGTCTTTTTTAGAAAGGCCGGCCTTATCGGCAACCGCTGCAACAAGTTCTGTTTTATTCATCTGCAAATCCTCCTAAAAGATAAATCTAACCTACATTATATATATACTAAGCCTGCAGCTTTTGTCAAGCAGACGCTGTGCGATTCGCACAAAATGCACCCGGTTTCCCGGGATTTTACATCATTTTATCGATCAGCGCTCCGATCTCCGCGTCCATATGCTCCGATTTCGCATCCGCGTCCGCAAGAGACGTTCCCCTCACGCCGTAATAGAACTTGATTTTCGGCTCGGTGCCGGACGGACGTGCGCACACCCACGCGTCCTCCTCCAGTTCGTAGTAGAGAACGTTCGACTCCGGAAGTCCCGTCGTGCTCTTTTTGCCCGTCGCGAGATCGACGCGCTCATCCTTCTTATAATCGCGGATCGCCAGCACCCTGTATCCTCCGATCTGCTCCGGCGGATTGCTGCGCAGCGTCTCCATGATCGACCGGATCTTCTCAAGTCCCTCCTTGCCGGCAAGACCGACCGACTTGATGGCATCCTTGTAATATCCGAGGCGCTCGTACATCTCGATCATGACATCCCAGAGCGTCTTGCCCTGCTGCTTGTAGAAGGCCGCTGCCTCACAGAGCGCCATGACCGCAACGATGGCGTCCTTGTCGCGGGCGTGGGTCCCGATCAGGCAGCCGTAGCTCTCCTCGAACCCGAAGAGATACGTCCCCTTCCCGGTCTCCTCCATCTTCAGAATCTGCTGGCCGATGTACTTGAACCCGGTCAGAACCTCGATGAAATTCACCCCGTAATACTTCGCGATCGCACCCGCCATATTGCTCGACACGATGGTGGAAATCAGCGCGCCGTCCTCCGGCAGCCCCTTCACCGCCCTGCGCTGGCCGATCTCATAATCCGCGAGCAGGCTTCCGGACATGTTTCCGGTCAGATCGTGGTAAACGCCGTCCTTATCCTTTACGCGGACGCCGAGACGGTCCGCGTCCGGATCCGTCGCCAGAACCAGATCCGCATCGACCTTTTTCGCGAGCTCAAGGCCGAGAACGAACGCATCCTCCGCCTCCGGATTCGGGTAGGGAACGGTCGGGAAATCTCCGTCCGGAAGTCTCTGCTCATCCACAACGTAAACATTCTCAAACCCGAGCTGGCGCATAATCTTCCGCGCCGGGATATTTCCGGTGCCGTGAAGCGGCGTGTAGACGATTTTAAGGTCCTTCGCCATCGCGCGGATCGCTTCCGGATGGAGAACCTGACTCTTCAGCGCCTCAAGATACGGGGCGTCGACATTCGCGCCGATGACCTGATAGAGATCCCCGATGACCGCCTCGTCCTTCTCCATCGTCTTTACTTCCGACCAGCCGGCCACCTTCGCGACCTCGTCCATGATGCCGGTGTCGTGGGGCGGCGTGATCTGCGCGCCGTCTTCCCAGTAGACCTTATATCCGTTGTACTCCGCCGGATTGTGGCTCGCCGTGATATTGATCCCGGCGATGCAGTGGAGATAACGCACCGCGAACGACAGCTCCGGCGTAGGCCGCAGCGACTCGAATACGTACGCTTTGATTCCGTTCGCCGCCAGGCACAGCGCCGCGCAGTCCGCGAACTCCGTGTTCATGTGACGGGAATCGTACGCGATCGCGACGCCCTTCTGCGCTCCGCCGACCTTCAGGATGTAATTTGCGAGTCCCTGGGTCGCCTTGCGGACCGTGTAGATATTCATCCGGTTTGTACCGGCTCCGATAATTCCGCGCAGGCCGGCCGTGCCGAATTCGAGATTCTTGTAAAACCGCTCCTCAATTTCCTTTTCATCACCGGAAATAGAACGAAGCTCTTCTTTCGTTTTCTCATCAAAGTAGGGATCGTCCAGCCATGACTGATACGTCTCTTTATACCCCATAAGACACCTCCATATCAAAAATACCTGTACCTTTTCAATTATACCATTGATCCCGGTGCAATGCACCTGATTTCAGCCGCGCGGATCATGCGTTTTCCGCTCTTTTTCGGCGACCGAAAGAAGGAATTCACGGTTGTTTTTTTCCGGCTCATCGATCACCGCGTCGAGCGCCTGGTGCAGCGCCTTTCCGATCTCCGGGCCCTGCGGGTAGCCGATTTCCATAAGGTCCCGCCCGGTGATCGCCAGCTGCGAAAGGGAAATGCACTGGTGTTCCGCCTCAATTTTGCGCGAAACGTCCCATACGTTCATGATTCTTTCCAGCGTCTGCTCCTTAATATAATCGCTCTGTGCCATCGCGTCCGCGTACTGCACCTGCATCAGATAGGGGAACAGATCCGCGCCGACTTTCGCCATGGCGCGGCGGACCTCCTTTTCCTCCGGGTGCATCCGCCAGTCGTGGTACCGGATCAGGATCTTCACCCTTTTGATCGTATCATTATCCATTTTCAGACGGTGCATGACGCGGTCCGCGATCTCCACGCTGACCGGACCGTGCTCCTTGAAATGATCAATGCCCCAGTGATCGGTCGTGCGTCTGGCCGGTTTCCCGGTGTCGTGCAGCAGCATCGTCAGGCGCAGGATTTTGTCGTTCTGGACGGCGTTCATCGCCGCAAGCGTGTGCTCGCCGACGTTCAGATAATGGTACGGCGTGTGCTGGGGCGTCTCCATCATCGCGTCAAATTCCGGAAGAATCACCTTCGTAATTCCGAGCTCCCAGGCCTTTTTCAGGTACATCGGGTGATCGGATGTGATCAGCTTCATCAGCTCCGTACAGATCCGCTCCGCGCTGATTTTGGAAAGATTCTGCGCAAGCCCGCGGATCGCCCGCATGGTCCTGCGGTCAATCTGAAAGCCCAGCTGCGCGGAAAACCGCACCGCCCGGAGAATCCGCAGCGCATCCTCCGCAAACCGCTCCTCCGGGTTGCCTACGCAGCGGATCACTTTCCTCTGCAGATCGTCCATGCCGCCGAACAGGTCCACAAGTCCCGTCTTTTCGTTGTACGCCATCGCGTTGACCGTAAAGTCGCGCCGCGCGAGATCCTCCGACAGACTCGATGTGAAGGACACCTCCTCCGGGTGGCGGAAATCTCTGTATTCTCCGTCCACGCGGTACGTCGTCACCTCGTGCGCGCGGCCTCCCGTCAGAACCGTCACCGTTCCGTGATCGATCCCCGTGTCGACCGTGCGCGAAAAGAGCCGCTTCACATCCGCCGGATGCGCCGATGTGGTGATGTCCCAGTCATCCGGCTCACGGTCCAGAATCGAATCGCGCACACAGCCTCCGACGGCAAACGCCTCAAAACCCGCCGCCTCCAGACTGTCGATAATCATTTTTACGCTTGGCGGAAGTTTAATCCGCATTGTAATCACCGCCTTATTATTTATATATAAGAATAAATCTATGATACGCCAAAACGGTCATTATTGACAAGCCATGCAATTTCACCTAGAATAATACAGGCTTTTTAAGCTAAATCATCAAAACAGTCTCGTCATTATGACAGGAAATCAGCGGGGGATAAACGACATGGCAAAGGAAAAAAAACTGGTCGAAGCGATTACCTCTATGGATGAGGATTTCGCCAGATGGTACACCGACGTCTGCGTCAAGGCGGACCTGATCGGATATACAAGCGTCAAGGGCTGCATGGCGATCAAGCCGGCCGGTTTCGCGATCTGGGAGAACATCAAAAACGAACTGGACCGCCGCTTCAAGGAGACGGGCGTCCAGAACGTCTACATGCCGATGTTTATCCCGGAAAGCCTTCTCGAAAAAGAGAAGGATCACGTGGAGGGATTCGCGCCGGAGGTGGCGTGGGTGACCCGCGGCGGACTTGAGGAGCTTCCGGAGCGCCTCTGCGTGCGCCCGACCTCCGAGACGCTTTTCTGTGATTTTTACGCGAAGGACATTCATTCCCACCGCGATCTGCCTCGCCTCTATAATCAGTGGTGCTCCGTGGTCCGCTGGGAGAAGACGACGCGGCCGTTCCTCCGCTCGCGTGAGTTCCTGTGGCAGGAGGGCCACACCGCCCACGCCACCGCCAAAGAGGCCGAGGAGCGCACCGTCATGATGCTGAACGTCTACGCTTCCTTCCTCGAGGACGTCCTCGCGATCCCGGTGATCAAAGGCCGCAAGACCGATAAGGAAAAATTCGCCGGCGCCGAGGAGACGTACACCGTCGAGGCGCTGATGCATGACGGCAAAGCTCTGCAGTCCGGAACGAGCCATAACTTCGGCGACGGATTCGCCCGCGCCTTCGGCGTCCAGTACACGGACCAGAACAATCAGCTCCAGTACGTCTATCAGACCTCCTGGGGCATGACGACCCGCGTCATCGGCGCGCTGATCATGGTACACGGGGACAACAGCGGGCTCGTTCTGCCGCCGCGGATCGCTCCGACCCAGGTCATGATCGTTCCGATCCGCCAGAACGCGGAGGGCGTCATGGAGAAGGCCCGGGAGATTCTGGACGCGCTGAAAAAAGCAGGCGTCCGCGCCGCGATCGACGATTCCGAAAAGAGTCCGGGATGGAAATTCTCCGAGCAGGAGATGCGCGGCATCCCGCTCCGCATCGAGATCGGGCCGAAAGACATCGAGAAAGAGCAGGCTGTTCTCGTCCGCAGAGACAACCGCGGGAAAACCGTCGCCGCGATCGGCGATCTGTCCGGCACGGTTCCCGCGCTGCTTGAGGACATCCAGAAGAGCCTCTTCGAAAAGGCAAAGGCGCACCGCGACTCCCACACCTATGACGCGCACGATTACGCGGAGTTTAAGGAAATCGCGGACACAAAACCGGGATTCATCCGCGCGATGTGGTGCGGCGATCAGGCATGCGAGGACAAGATCAAGGAAGACCTCGGCGTGACGAGCCGCTGCATTCCCAACGAGCAGGAACGCATCTCCGATGTGTGCGTCTGCTGCGGAAAACCCGCGAAGAAAATGGTGTACTGGGGCAAGGCGTATTAATCCGCGAATCGGCAGATTGTATTTTTAACATTTTCCTCTTTGCTTTATCATCACATTGTTGTATTATGGAAGGGCACAAGATATTGTGTTCTTCCATTTTTTCGTTTCTATATTTTGTGTATGTGAAGAGAAACAATCTGCGATCACGACGCCCCGGCCGCGGCCGGGGCGATACCGGAAGGGGAGTGTATATCATGGAAAACAGCAAAAACGGCAATACCGAAGCGAAAATGAATATCATCAAGCGAAGCGGCGAAGAGGTTCCGTTCGACGAGCAGAAAATCGTCAATGCCATTACAAAGGCGAACCGCGAGGTCGAGCGGATTCACCAGATGAACGAATTCCAGATCCAGGCCGTCGCGGACAATGTGACCGCGCGCGTCAGGGAGGCGCCGCACGCGCTCAGCGTCGAGGACATCCAGGAGATGGTCGAGACCGGCATCATGGAGATGCGCGGATTCGAGGTCGCCCAGAAATACGTCCGCTACCGCTACAGAAGAAATCTCGCGCGTAAATCAAACACAACCGACGACGGCATCCTCGCGCTGATCGATCAGGCGAACGAGGAGGTCAAACAGGAGAACTCGAACAAGAACCCGGTCATCAACTCCACCCAGCGCGACTACATGGCGGGCGAGGTCAGCAAAGATCTGACGCGCCGGATCCTGCTGCCGACGGAGATCGTCCAGGCTCACGAGCAGGGCATCATCCACTTCCACGACTCCGATTATTACGCGCAGCGCGAGCATAACTGCGATCTCATCAACCTGGAGGATATGCTGCAGAACGGGACCGTCATCAGCGAGACTCTGATCGAGAAACCGCACAGCTTCTTCACCGCCTGCAACGTCACGACCCAGATCGTCGCGCAGGTGGCCAGCAACCAGTACGGCGGACAGTCGTTCACCCTCGCGCATCTGGCTCCTTTCGTCGACGTCAGCCGGAAAAAGATCCAGCGCTCCGTCATCGAGGAGCGGAAGATGTGCGGCGAGCCGCTCGACGAAGAGATCATCGCAAAGATCACCGAATCCCGCCTTTACGAGGAGATTAAGAGCGGAATCCAGACGATCCAGTATCAGCTGATCACGCTGATGACCTGCAACGGCCAGGCTCCGTTCGTCACAATGTTCATGTACATCGACGAGGTTCCGGAGGGACAGACGCGCGAAGATCTGGCGATGATTATCAAAGAAGTCCTCCGCCAGAGAATGGAAGGCGTCAAGAACGAGAAGGGCGTATGGGTTACGCCTGCGTTCCCGAAGCTGATCTACGTCCTGGACGAGGACAACATCACGGAGGGTTCCAAATACTGGGAGATCACGAAGCTTGCCGCCGAGTGCACCGCGAAGCGCATGGTTCCGGATTATATTTCCGCAAAAATCATGAAGCGCGACAAGGGCGACGTCTATCCCTGCATGGGATGCAGAAGCTTCCTGACCCCGGACAATGAGCAGCAGCGCGAGGGCCTGTGCAACGCCGACAACAAGGCGGAAGCCGGCAACTGGAAAGCCGGGCAGCATAAATATTACGGCCGCTTCAACCAGGGAGTCGTCACGATCAACCTCGTCGACGTCGCGTGCTCGGCCGTCAAAGAGTCCGAAGAGACCGGCGAGGATAAGTTTGACTGTTTCTGGCGCATCTTTGACGAGCGTCTGGAGCTCTGCCACAGAGCACTGCAGTGCCGCCACGAGAGACTGATGGGCACCGTCTCCGACGTCGCACCGATTCTCTGGCAGTATGGCGCGCTTGCGCGCCTGAAAAAGGGCGAGACCATCGACAAACTCCTCTTCGGGAACTACTCGACCATCAGCCTCGGCTACGCCGGACTGTACGAGATGGCCGTCGCTATGACCGGAAAATCACACACCGATCCCGAGACGAAGCCGTTTGCGCTCGAGGTCATGCAGCATCTGAACGACGTCTGCGCAAAGTGGAGAAAAGCCGAGAACATCAGTTATTCCCTGTACGGCACTCCGATGGAATCGACCACCTATAAATTTGCGAAATGCCTTCAGAAACGGTTCGGAATCATCGAGGGCGTGACGGATCACAACTACATCACGAACAGCTATCACGTGAACGTCCGCGAAAAAATCGACGCCTTCAAGAAGCTGAAATTCGAGTCCGAATTCCAGAAGCTTTCTCCGGGCGGAGCGATCAGCTACATTGAAGTACCGAACATGCAGAACAACATCCCGGCCGTGCTGACCGTGATGCAGTACATCTACAACAACATCATGTACGCGGAGCTCAACACGAAGAGCGACTACTGTGAAGTCTGCGGATACGACGGCGAGATCCAGATCGTCGAGGACGAGACCGGCAAGCTGATCTGGCGCTGTCCGAACTGCGGCAACACCGATCAGAGCAAGATGTCCGTCGCCCGCCGCACCTGCGGTTACATCGGAACCCAGTTCTGGAACCAGGGAAGAACCCAGGAAATCAAGGACCGCGTGCTGCATCTTTAAAATTAAAGAACAGATAGTCGGGGCTGCCAGCAATGGCGGCCCTTTCTTTCACGCGGGATGATGGGATGACGAGCCGGGCGGGGCGGGGTGTTTACCAGCGAATAAAGGACGCGAGTTTGCGATGGCACGCCCGGGCGAGCCTTTACCGGCAATTTGGGTAAAGCGTCTTTGCGATGGCACGCATGGGCGGGCCTTTACCGGCAATTTGGGTAAAGCATCTTTGCGATGGCACGCACGGGCGGGCCTTTACCGGCAATTTGGGGAAAGTGTCTATGCGATGGCACACACGGGCGGGACTTTACCATCAAACGAAGAAAAGGAAGTCAGTGATGGTAATTCGGAACGGAAATTTACCATCAAATAAAGAAAAGATAACTGTGATGGTAATCCGAGCTGAATTTTTGCCATCATTTATAAGAAAATTTATTTGCGATGGCAAACGCAGCCAAAAATTTGCCATCAAATAAAGAAAAGATAACTGTGATGGTAATCCGAGCTGATTTTTTGCCATCATTTATAAGAAAATTCATTTGCGATGGCAAACTCGGCCAAAAATTTACCATCAAATAGAGAAAAGATAACTGTGATGGTAATCTGAGCTGATTTTTTGCCATAATTTAAAAGAAAGTTCATTTGCGATGGCAAACTCGGCCAAAAATTTGCCATCAAATAAAGAAAAGTGAATTTAGATGGTAATCCGCGCCAAATCTTTGCCATCAGATCGTGAAAGGTTAATTTGCGATGGTAACCCATCCGGCCATCGCGATGATCGCATAGAATAGACAAAAAATGAAGTTCCCGGAAACCCCGGCGCCTTGCAAAACGCGAAAGAACGACGCCTTGCAAAACGCGAATGGAGCGGCTAAGAGAGATTCTCCCGCGAAACTCCGTCACCAAAGTCTTCGGGAAACAGCTTCATGTAGACGTCCGATACGAACACACCATGCTCACCGTGAAACGCTGCGTTTCCGCCGTGCATTTCCGCGATGTTTGCGATGCTGCTCAGGCCGATGCCGATCTCCTGCCGTTTGCTGGAAATATAGACTCTCCCCCATCTTCTGATTTTTCCGTCCATGCTGTTTTCCATATGGATAATCAGATTGCCCATATGCTCCACGGCAGAAAGGCGGATAAACCGCTTCCCGCGCTCTTCGCCGTTCTCTGCGCCGGCAAAATCGCCATCATCCCCGCCATCCATTCTTTCCACAGCCTCACAGGCATTCTCCAGCAGGTTTCCGAACACCACGCAGATACTCTGCTCCATATCCAGAGAAAGTCTGGCGGGCATCTGCAGATCAATCTCCGTCTGCACTCCTTCTTCCTTCGCCCGGGACGCATAATAGGCGACAACCGCATTGACCGCGATGTTCTGCGTGTAGCGCACACCGCTGCTTCGCGGGATGGCCTGCATCATTCTGGCCAGGTAACCGGACAGCTCCTCAATCTCCCCGTTTTGGACAAATTCCTGCAAAACGGTAATCTGGTGGCGGTAATCATGCCGCAGCCGGCGGAGCTGCTTTTCATGGTCCAGAAGTGTATCCTGATATTTTTTCTGTTCCATGATCTCCTCATTCATCAGCATAAGCTGATGCTCCTGTTCCTGCGCCTTTCGCCGGATCTCATAGGCTCTGCGGACCTGCAGCGCGCCGACAACGCACATATAAAGGCAGAAAACGCCCGTTCCCAGAAGAAAATAAAAGGAGCTGTTATAACTCACACTTTCGCTGTAATGATACAGCTCCGCTATTGTCGCACCGCTCAGGATCAGCATGCCCGGGGCCATCTGTCTGGCCGGCCGGCTGTGATACCGGACCGCCTCCCATATGACGCCGACGGTAAAAGCAAGCACCGACACAGGAAGGAGAATCTGGTAGATGCACACACTCTGCGAGAACATAACCGTCCCTGTCAGCTGCAGTATGACAGTCACCGGCATCATAACTCCGAGCACATAGCGCAGTGACCGGAAAAATTTCCGGAAATGAAAATGAACGTCTTCGTCAAGAAACATCTCCAGAGGAAGCAGAAAGCTGAAAAAGCTGACATAGCTGATGATGTACCAGAGATTGGAATCATTCAGAACGAAAAAAATGAGATCGCAGTTGGAGATTCCCCACAATCCGGTAACGGCTGTGAAGATTCCCAGACAGAGCAGGATCACGCCCTCGTGGATCAGTTGAATGATGACGCCCGATATGACAGTCAGAAGAATGCCGCCGATCAGGAGAACGACGCTCTCGCCCATGACGTATCCGAGCTGTTTGACGTCATAGCGGAGAAGGCCTGCCTGATTGGAAATCAGCGGACTGGCAATGGCAAGAGAATTTCTGGTCGTCGGTGATGTATAGTGCAGAGTAATCTCCACCTCACCCGGCTGACGGATCTGGACAAACTGGATCATGGTGCCGGGATCCTTCATGAACGAAGGGCGCGTTTCCTTCGAACCGAACTCGTAGACCTCCACGCCGTTCTCATAGACCGCAACCGGCGCAAACGCCGTCCGGATCTGCATCCATGTATCACTGCCGGTGTTGTTCACAGTAAACGTGACGTCGACCGGCGTACCGGGTTCCAGATCCTGCAGTTTAGCAGAAAGACTGCAGGTCTTCATCTCTCCGTTCACCGTGACTTCGGCGGACCGGATCTGCGTTACGGATATGGCATTCCCCGCCAGTTTTCCGTAGGTACGATAAGAAACTGTGCGGACGATCATAAAGATTACGCAAAGAATAAAAAGCCCGATGCAGACGGACTGAAAAACAACCCTGTATCTGTCGGGAATCTGAAATGAACGATGGAAACTCCCCAATTGCCGTTTCTCCCCTCTGGTATCTGGTATGCGGTTTCCTGCTGATGAAGAAGCCGCAAAAGCAATTCACACCATTCCATGTGCGGAAAGACAATAATATCATCTTTACAGTATAACAGATTTTTAAAGTCTTATTCATTTGATTTAAGTAATATTACATTTCTTTTACATAGCTCTCCGCACCATTGATCGGCGTGGGATGTTTTTGTGGCTTACAGATCATGATAAATACGCCCGCAAAAAAAGGCAGACCCGATAAAACCAGATCTGCCGGCAATCCGAAAATAGAATCTGCCGATGTATCACTCTGTGCCGTCTCTGCGCAGGTCTTTTCCGGATCAGTCAGAGGATAAGTTCAACATTTATCTTCATTCTCCTTCCGGTTCTTCCGAACCATTTCCTGAAATTCTTTGTCAAATTGAGCATCCGCAGCCTTGTCCAGCATTCTCATCAGCAGCAGAAACAGGCCGTTCACGACGACAAGGAAAATTCCCAGCCCGGGACCTCCCGTAAATGCCGCGACCACTCCGAATAGCAGAAACATGATGACCAGAATATAAAATGCGAATCGCAGGCGAAGCAGATAATTCTCCCATAGGATTACAATTCCACGCCATAGGACTGCCAGTATTTTTTTCATCTGCCGGTACTTCCATTCTGATTCGTTCCGCTCTGCTCCTGCTTCTTCCATCCTTCCGCGATCGAGTACAGATATTGCTCGTACGCACGTCTGGCGGCGAAAAAGCCCTGCCGGCGTATGTGCACATTCTGTCCGTTCTCCATGACAAAGGTGAGCAGCTCTCTGTCGATGCAGCGGATTTTAGAGAGATTCACCAGATAGCTCTTGTGACAGCGGTAAAAATACCGATCCGGAAAAGCCTTCTGCTCATCCTCCAGCTTTCCGCGTACCAGCAGCTCCTGACAGCTTCCCACATGGATCACCAGATATTTTCCCTTCTGTTCTACGTACTGGATCCGGTCAAAGGGAATTCTTATCCTTCCCTCCGCTGTCTCACACTCGTAATGCGGCTCGGATTGCTTCTTACTGACCACGAACTGAATCAGGTCCCTGATTTCCTTTTCATCGACCGGCTTTTCCAGATAGCGGGCCGCGTGCAGCCGGTACGATTCGAGGGCGAAATCCTGACTGGTCGTGGCTATGGCGGCGACCACGCGCTCATCCGAACGCCTGATCTGCTCCAGTGCCTCAATCCCGGTCATTCCGCTCATATAGATATCAAAAATAATCAGATCATACTTTCCCGGATAAAAGGCATCCAGCAGATCCTCCGCACTTCCAAACTCCTCCACGGCGGCCTCGACTGACGACTCCGCCACCATCGCGAGAAGTTTTTCCCGCTCCTTTGTGTTATCCTCGCAGATGCCGATCTGAAGTTTTTCCAAAGTCAGAACTCCTCCTTCTCCGATTTCCTGGAAATATCATGGTGTTCATCATCCGGATCCTGAATTCTTCGGATCTGTTCATATGCATGAACATGTAATTATACAATAAACTGTTCTGTGCGCCGTCCGGCTTCTTTGCCGGATCGTAAAACATAATATCACGCAAAAAGCAGAAGTGCATCCCGAAACGGATCAGTCATCGCTGCCCGCGATAACCACGGCATTCCGCCGTTTACAGCTGCATCTCATTCAATTCCCCTGCCGTCATATCCACAAGTTTTTCCGCCGCCTTGGCATATCTGCCGAGCATGCCGCGAAAATTAGTCAGCCCGCCGGTCAGATCACTCAGGGCAATATTGACAGCGGCATTTCCCATGCCGGCAACATCATTTTTGGAAACCTGAAATTTAGACGTTGAAGTCTTTTTGAATGTAAGATAAGGCATGATCCAGACCTGATTGTGGCGATCCAGCGGCGGAAAAGCGATGATCGTTGACAATCCGTGCTTTGTCAGCGCCGGCGCTCCTGCAGAAAAGCTGTGATCCTTGATGGTATTATAAAATTCCTCGATCGTATACTCTTTTTTGGTTGTGACCGTCTTGAACTTTACCCCCAACACAATTTCCTCCTGTTGGTATAAATAAAATGGGACGGTTTCCTGTCCCGTTGTCCCCTGTGTCTTTTATTTATGATAAAATCCCGGTTTTCTTGAAAAAAGTACGGAAAAATTCGCCAGACGGAAATATCGGCACTTGACAAATTTATTAATGTGTGATCTGCATCTTCGCAAATCATACCGGGTGCGCCGGCAAACAGGCGCAGGCAAACAGGCGCCGGCACGGATGAACGGCTCTGCGGCGGCAAACAGGCGCCGGCACAGATGAACAGCTCTGCGGCGGCAAATGTTGAAACGCGGACTGTGATGACAGGCCGGGCAGGCGTTTGCCATCAATTGAAGGAAAGTGGGTTTGAGATGGCACGCCAGGACGGACATTTGCCATCAATTAAAAGAAATGAATTTGAGATGGCACGCCAGGACAGACGTTTGCCATCAATTAAAAGAAATGAATTTTGGGATGGCACGCCAAGACGGACGTTTGCCATCAATTAAAAGAAATGAATTTGGGATGGCACAATGTGCCCGGATGTTTACCATCAAATGAAGAAAGATACATCAGTGATGGTAATTCGGGCTGAAAATTTACCATCAAATAAAAAAAATACGGCTGCAATGGCAATCCGGGCTGAAAAATTACCATCAGTTTAAGGAAAGCAAGTTTAAGATGGTACGGCCGACTAAAAATGTGCCATCAGATTAATAAAATCAAGTTTGAGATGGCACGGCTGGCCGGATTTCTTCCGTAGAACAAAATGAACTGTGCACTGGCAGGTGTCGATGCAGCCACTCCACCCTCAAAACTCCCGATTGATTTACCCTCCCGATCGGGTATACTGAAATTACCCCGCCACTTGGGGCACAAATCGACGCACCATCATGAAATGCAGGGAGAGCCGGCTATGATCGCAGGGATGACTTATTACGAAATCTGTATGTATTTTCTTCTTTACAGCTTTCTCGGATGGGTAATTGAAGTGATATACCACGCAGTGACGCAGGGAAAGATTGTCAACCGCGGCTTTTTGAACGGCCCGGTCTGCCCAGTCTACGGGTTCGGCATGCTTGTGGTGCTCATGCCCGGCAGTACGGTCTCTTCCGGAACGGATGCCGCATCCGGCGTATCACAGATGAGCCCCCTGCTGCTTTTTCTGTTCGGTATGCTGCTCGCCACCGCGGTGGAACTGGCTGCCGGGTGGCTGCTGGATCGGCTGTTTCACGCGCGGTGGTGGGATTACAGTGAGAAACCGCTGAACCTTCACGGTTATATCTGCTTCGAATTCAGCATCATCTGGGGACTGGCAATCGTCGCCGTCGTAAAAATCGTGCATCCGCTCCTGTCCGACGGAACCGTGCGGGCGATACCGGAGGAATGGGGATGGCCGATCATGGGAATTCTTTATCTGATCGTTCTGATCGATCTGATCATCACGGTGCTCACCGTCTCCGGAATGAACCGGAAGCTGAAGGAGCTCGATCAGATCCGCCGGCTGATGCGCACACCAAGTGACCGTCTGAGTTCCTTTGTCGGAAATACGTCTCTGAAAACGGCGCAGCGCATCGAAGAAGGAGAGATTCAGGCCACTCTCGCAAAGGCGGATCTGGAAGACCGTGCGCGCAGGATGCGCGCAGAAATGACTGACCGCACGCTCAATGCGCAAAGAGAGCGCGCAGCCGCAAGAGCAAAGCACACCGAAAAGCCGGCGAAAAGCCGGGATATGCTTGAGAAGCGGGCGGAAGAACTGATCGCAGATCTCTCCGGGCACAGAATCTTCGGAACCGGAAGACTGCTCCGGGCTTTTCCGTCCATGCATCACGAAAAATATGCGGAGACGCTGGAAAAACTGAAGGAGCGCATCCGCGGTAAAAAGCGGCACGACTGACGGAGAAGCGGTTCCGCTTAATACATGCCAAATTCCGTGATCGCCGTGTCCTCGTATTTTGTTCCCGGATAGACATCCCTGATCACCAGCGTGACGCTGCTGCTGTTCACCGGTGCGGACAGCCGGATTTCCTGCTCTGTAAGGCCGCTGTCCGCAAGACCGAATTCCTGCGCGCTTCCGTCGCTGAAAATCAGCTCAATGGTTTTCGGGCGTGCATTTTTCGTATAAAGATCGCTTTTTTTCTGATATCCGTTCCGGATGCGGAATCCCTGCATCAAATAGGTCCCGTCATATGTGAGCGTAACGTTCTCACCGATCCCGTTTCCGCCGGCACCTTCTACCCAGGCAGTTGAGCGATCCCCATCCGTGATATTTTCCGGCGCATAACTGTAAGGAGACTGAACCAGCGTGGAACTGGCGGTGACCTGCGTGACTGTTCCGGCTGATACCGAAGAGGCGCCCTGCGCTTCCGTGCCGTGTCCGCCGCCCGCCGCGGAAGAATCCGTCGGCGTCGGCGTGATCGGCTGCGACGCCCTGGCAGCAGTGTCCGTAGGCGTCGGTGTGATCGGCTGCGACGCCCTGGCAGAAGCGTCCGTAGGCGTCGGCGTGATCGGCTGCGGTGTCACGGAAGAAGCGTGAACTTCCGCCGGTGAAGCGGCCGCCGAAGAAGAGGAAATCCGCGAACCGACGCTTACCCTGGCTTCTTCCGCCTCCGCTCCCGCGCCCCCGCCTCCGGTATTCCGGAAAATGGCGCACACGATGAACGCCGCGGCTGCCGCCGCGCAGAGAATTCCGATCAGCACTCCCTTCCCCGGGCCTCTTTTCCCATTTTTTCCCGTTCCGGAAGATGCGGAACCCGGTGCCTCCTGTGCCGCACCTCCTGCCGGCTCCTCAAAAGCCGCACCTCCTGCCGGCCCCTCAGAAGCGGCACCTCCTGCCGCTTCTTCAGAGCTGCTCTTTTTCAAAGCTGCATCGGATTCGTCCGGACGGGAAATTTTTGCCCCGCAGTACGGACAGAACTGACTTTCTTCCGAAATCTCCCGTCCACATTTTTCGCAAAACATCGCTTTCCCCTCCGTGTCTGTCCGCCTTCTGATTGAACCGTCACGCGTTCGGTCTCTTATTCAACCGTCACGCTCTCCGGCCCCTTATTCAACCGTCACGCTCTTTGCGAGGTTTCTCGGCTTGTCCACATCCAGACCTCTGGAAACGGCGAAGTAGTACGCAAGCAGCTGAAGCGGCACCACCGCCAGTGAAATAGCAAAATGCGGATCGGTGTCGGGAATGTACGTCGTGAAATCTGCGACGTCCTCGATGTCGTAATTTCCATACGTCGTAAGTCCCATCAGGTAAGCGCCGCGGCTCTTAACCTCGACCATGTTGCTGACGGTTTTTTCGATCAGCGCCTTCTGCGTCAGCACGCTGATCACAAGCGTTCCGTCCTCAATCAGGGAGATGGTTCCGTGCTTCAGTTCGCCCGCCGCGTACGCCTCGGAGTGAACGTAGCTGATCTCCTTGAGTTTAAGAGAACCCTCCAGCGTCACCGCGTAATCCATTCCTCGCCCGATGAAAAATACGTCGTGCGCGTTCGACTGCTTCGATGCGAACCACTGAAGCCGCTCCTTATCCTCGAGAATTTTTTCAATCTGCTTCGGAAGGCTCTCCAGCGCGTCGAGATACTCCGCGCCCTTCTCCTCCGTGATCCTGCCGCGCACCATGCCGAAGTAAACGGCGATGCAGTCCGCAGCGATCAGCTGGGCGCTGTACGCCTTGGTCGTCGCGACGGCGATCTCCGGGCCGGCCATCGTGTAGAACACGTGATCCGCTTCCCGCGCGATCGAAGAGCCGATGACATTGACGATGCCAAGCGTCTTCAGATTTTTTTCTTTTGCCTTCCGCAGCGCCGCGAGGCTGTCCGCCGTCTCTCCGGACTGGCTGATGATAATCACCAGCGCGTTCTGAGCGAGCGGGATGTGCCGGTAGCGGAACTCACTTGCGAGCTCCACCCGGACCGGAATATCCGCAAGATCCTCGATCGTATACTGGGCGGCGACCCCCACGTGGTACGCAGACCCGCACGCCACAATGTAGATCTGCTGCAGCTCCCGGATCTCCTCTTCCGTGAGACCGAGTCCGGCAAGATCGATTTTTCCGTCTTTGACGGCTGAATGAAGCGTATCCGCCACCGCTTTCGGCTGCTCGTGGATCTCCTTCATCATAAAGTGCTCATAGCCGCTCTTCTCCGCGGCTTCCGCGTCCCAGTCGATCGTCTTCGGCTCGATCTCAATCTCATCGCCGTCCAGATTATAAAAGGTAATCTCGCCCTTCCCGACGCGCGCCATCTGCAGATTGCCGATGTAATATACGGTGCGCGTGTGTTTCAGGATCGCCGGGACGTCGGACGCGATAAACGACTCTCCGTCCGCAACGCCGAGAATCATCGGGCTGTCCTTCCTCGCCGCGTAAATCTCATCCGGATACTCTTTGAACATCAGCTCCAGCGCGTAGGATCCGCGGATACGGACGAGGGCGTGATTGATCGCATCGACCGGGGTGCCGAGGTACTTTTTGTAATAATAGTCGACCAGCTTGATCGCGACCTCCGTGTCCGTCTCGGAATAAAACGTGTAACCGTTCCGGAGCAGCTTTTCCTTCAGCTCCTGATAGTTTTCGATGATTCCGTTGTGAACGCCGATGACATTTCCGTCGTCGCTGCAGTGCGGGTGCGCATTGTTCTCCGACGGCTCGCCGTGAGTCGCCCAGCGCGTATGACCGATTCCGCACGTCCCGATGACCGAGCGGCCGTTGTCCGTCTTCTCCTTCAGATGATCGAGGCGCCCCTTCGCCTTGACGATCGTCGCGTCCTTCGAACCGTCGCGCACGGCGATGCCCGCGGAATCATATCCGCGGTACTCCAGCTTTGTGAGGCCGTCCAGCAGGACGGCCGCCGCCTCGTGATGTCCGTTAAAGCCAACAATTCCACACATAATTAATACCCCTGTATTATAAATTTTCTGTCTGCCTTTATTTCGTCGGAATAAATTTATCAATAGTATACCACGGATCGCCGCTTCGGGGCTATAATATGATAGAGAGATCGCATTATATCATAAAAAGATGCTTTCATATCAATTGCGAAGGAGACCAAACAACGATGATCCCATTTTCTTCAATGCTCAGACAGCTTATGTCATCGAAAGACATCACCATGAACGAGCTTTCCCGCGCCGCCATGATCGACCGTTCAACACTCTACAAGCTCACGAACGGCACAAGGAAACCGTCCAGTTCCGACGTGGTAGCGCGGATCGCGGACTGTCTCCGCCTCAACCGGAAGGAGCGGTCGGATTTGCGCGACGCCTACTATCTGACCTTGCTCGGACCTGCCCGCTTCTACGGCGGCCGCAATATCACAGAGCTGCTGAATCAGCTGGGAAGCCGGAGGAGCGCCGCCGCGCTTCCGTTCACCGGCTTCACCGAAAACATTCTCCCGAACCGGGAGAATCACATCGTTCTTTGCGACGCGGACGATATCCGCCGCTCTCTGTTCTGCGCCATGACAGACGCGGGGATATCAAAGGCCGGAGAAATCCGCCTCTTTACGAGCGCTCTGACTCCGGCTATGATCAGCATGCTCCGCTATACCTGCGCCACCTTTCCCGACCTGCAGGTAGAGCATCTGATCGTATTTGACAACGCGAAGAACATCGCGGAGGACGGCCATCTTTACAACCTCGAGGTGCTGAACGGGATTCTCCCCCTCATCGCGAGCCACAAAAATTACCATGTGCGCTGCGTCTACGCGGATATCTCCTCGCTGCGGAGCTTCAGCACGATGCCGGGCGAGATACTCATCACGGACCGGGCGTGCATCACCTACAGCCGCGAGATCGATCACGCGATTCTCTCGACGGATCCGGATATCTTCGCGATGTGGAGTGAAATTTTCGACAATCTGAACGATTCTGCCTACGATTATTTCACGGATCTCTCCCCGGAACTTTTCTTCGCGGATGTACAGCATGTGATTCAGGCCGACCGCCCGAAAGCGCAGCACTATGTTCTGAACCCGGGACTCTGTGTGGTCCTTCTGCTGGATCCGGAGACGGATATGGACCTTCCTGCCCGCGTGCTCCATTTCCCGGACGAGCAGATGAAAGAAGATTTTATCGCCAGATTCACGGATTATCTTCCGAAGCAGAAGGCGCTTCTGGACAGCCAGGCCGATTCTCTGACGCAGCTGTGTACCCGGCAGGGCGTCGAATATTTTACAAAAACAGGATATATCAACGAGATCAGCTCCGCCATCTCAAATCCGCTTTCTTACGCGGACCGGCTGAAATTTCTGAAGCGGTGGCGCGCTCTTTATGAAGCAGGCCGGTTCGTCCTGCTGGATTTCCCGTTCCTGCGCCGCGATGCGTGCGTCTGCCTCTGCTCGACGCCGAAGGATCTTCATCTGCAGATTTCCGCCGAAGACGGCCTGTTTCTGACGGAGCGGGTGCAGGAGCCGGGGATTACCACTCTTTTTTACTGGTACTGTGAATTTCTTTCAAAAGAATATTCCATGGAGCGCGGTGCGGCCCTCGCCTTTTTTGACGACTGCGTCCGGTATCTGGCAAAAAAAGCAGAGGCAGCCGGGGATTTTCCCGCTTGACACCCGCGGTGCCCGCGCTACAATAGGTCACGGTAACGCGATCATTGTTTCCCGGCCATACGAGGTGATTACGAATGGGAAAATTTTATATCCGCCATTACTTTGATTTTACGCACGCGGGCGAGTTTCTTCTTGTCACCCTTCTCGCGCTGGCGGTGGTCATGACGATCATCGTCCTCGCAGCGAAGACGCGTCAGAACAGCATGAAAAAAGAGCTGGAATACGAGATGGATCCGGACCGGTACCGGCACCAGATCCGAAACGTCCGCATCCAGCCCTACCTGCTGATCGAAAGTTTTTACGAGATGGTGTTCTCAAGTACGTCGGTGCTTCTCTTTCTTGCGGTTTACTACCTGCTCGACGCGTATTACGTGGACCGCGTGACGGAGTTCTGGAAAAAATATCAGAACGTTGTGCTTCTCGTGATGATCTGCCTCTCCGTCTTCGTCACCGCGTGGCTTGACACAATTTTTGTGAAGCTGCGCCATCTTGACCCGGACCAGAAGGCCGGTGTGCGGCTCGTCAGCTCGCTCTACATCGTCCTGATTCTTCTGTACATCCGGTTCATCTACAAGGACACCAACTACAACGAGCTGATTCTTTATTTCGTCACCCTGGCGGTCGGCCGGTTTGTCTTCTTCGATTTCACCGTCGAGGAGTTTGTGAAAATTACGAAGAGCATCGGGCGCAACCTTCCGCTTCTTCTGCTGATGTGCGCCTATTCCGGCTTTATCTGCTGGTACGGCTTCCGCGTCGATTTTCTTCTGACCAGCAACGGCGTCATTCTCTCCACGTTCATCGCGCACATCTTCATGTGCTTCGCGATCTTCGTTCTGAGTAAGACGCGGATTCTCCGCTTCGTCGTAAATAAGACGAACGCATAAAACATCGGTTATCAAAATGAGGGGAGATTACAAAAAATGGAAAAACGGGAGTCATTAAGTTCCCGCCTCGGATTTATCCTGCTGTCCGCCGGCTGTGCCATCGGCATCGGAAACGTGTGGCGTTTTCCTTACATCACCGGTCAGTACGGCGGCGGCTTTTTTGTTCTGATCTATATCATCTGCCTGCTCGCCCTGGGCATCCCGGTTCTGACGATGGAGTACGCCGTCGGGCGCGCGAGCCGCACCAGCATTCTGCCGGCGTTCCGAAAACTGGAGAAACCCGGCTCAAAATGGCACGTCTGGGCTTACTTCGCGATGGCCGGCAATTACGTCATTCTCTTTTTCTATTCCGTCGTCTCCGGATGGATCCTCTACTACGCGTTCTGGATGTTCACCGGCGCGTTTGACGGGACCGCGGAGGAATCGGCCGCCGCTGCGGACCGCATTTTTAACGAGATGATGGCGTCGCCGAAGATTCTGATCATCAGCATGCTCATCGTCGTCGCGATCACGGCCGTCGTCTGCAGCATCGGCCTTCAGAACAGCGTCGAGAAGGTCTCGAAAGTGATCATGCTCGCACTCCTTCTTCTGATGATCGTGCTCGGAATCCGCTCGCTGACCCTGAACCGCGCGTCACGCGGCCTGGCTTTCTATCTGAAACCGAATGTTGCCGCGATTCATCAGAACGGTCTGTTCAATGTCATCTACGCCGCGCTGAATCAGAGCTTTTTCACGCTGAGTGTCGGCATGGGAGGCATGGAAATCTACGGAAGTTACATCGACCGGAAAAACTCGCTCGCCGGGGAGGCTGTCATCGTCACCGCGCTCGACACATTCGTCGCGATCGTCGCGGGACTGATTATTTTTCCCGCCTGCTACGCGTTCGGCATCGCGCCGGATTCCGGCCCGAGCCTGATCTTCAGAACGCTTCCCCCTGTATTTGCCGGAATGCCTGGAGGACGGATCTGGGGTTCTCTTTTCTTTCTTTTTCTGTTTTTCGCGGCGCTGTCCACGATGATCGGCGTCTTCGAAAACGATCAGGCATTTCTGATCGACCTCAGGGGCATGAAGCGTCAGAAGGCCGGCGTCATCAACGGCATCGTGATCGCGGTGATGTCGATCCCGTGCGCACTGGGCTTCAACGTCTGGAGCGGCTTTCAGCCTCTGCGCGCCGGCAACACGGTGATGGATCTCGAGGATTTCTTCGTCAGCAACTGCATCCTGCCGATAGGATCGCTGATCTTCTGTCTGTTCTGCTGCTGGAAATACGGCTGGGGATTCGACAACTACATTCGTGAAGTAAATACCGGAAGGGGACTGAAACTTCCGCGCGTGCTGCGCTTCTACTTCAAATACATCCTTCCGGTGATCATCGCGCTCCTCGTCGGACGCGGACTGTATCTCTATTTTAAATAACAAAACTTCCCGCACGTTTCAGAGATGCGCCGTTTTCGACATGGACACCTCACCCGGATCCCATCCGACGATTGTTCCTGCCTTGAGCGATTTCTGCACATCGATCGTCCGCTGGTTGGAGGATCCTTTGTATAGAAGCGTAATATCCTTCTTCTCCTCCATAAACTCCCCGTCGACGAGGACATCTGTTCTCGAGAGAATTTCCTTCGTCTCCGGAACGGTGTCCCACATCCGCCCGAGGAGATCGCGGTCATACAGATATCCCGTGAAAATCCAGAGCGTTTTTTCCGGATATCGCTCCCGGAACCGTTTCACAAGGGGGAGCAGCGCCCTCTGATTCACCGGCTCCATCGGCTCGCCGCCCAGCAGCGTCATGCCCGTGTAGGCGGAATCCGACAGCAGATCAAGAATATGATCCTCCGTCTCCTTTGTATAAGGCGTCCCGTAATGAAAATCCCAGGTCATCTCATTAAAGCATCCCCTGCAGTGATGCGTGCAGCCTGACACAAAAAAAGAAAGACGGACGCCCGGTCCGTTCGCAATGTCGTATTCCTTGATTTCCGCGTAATACATAATGAGCGCACCTCCTGTTTCATTATATCGCAGGCGGTGCGGAAACACCAGATCGTTCCGCCCGCACAGGAGACGCCCCGGAGACGCCAGCGGCGCCGTCGCAGGCGCAGGCACTGCTCACACAGCAAAACAGGCCTCCCGCTAGGTGCGTTCACACCGGCGGAAGGCCCGTTCTTTTCTTATCGGATTCTTTGTATCAGCCGAAGTAACGATCCAGAAGGCCCTTGAATGCCTTTCCGTGTCTCGCCTCGTCACGCGCCATCTCGTGAACGGTGTCATGGATCGCATCGAGGTTCGCCGCCTTCGCTCTCTTCGCAAGGTCAACCTTGCCTGCGGTCGCTCCGTTCTCCGCCTCTACGCGAACCTTCAGGTTCTCCTTTGTGCTCGGGGAGACGACCTCGCCCAGAAGCTCTGCGAATCTGGATGCGTGATCCGCTTCCTCAAACGCTGCCTGTCTGTAGTACAGGCCGACTTCCGGATATCCCTCGCGGAACGCCGCACGGGACATCGCCAGATACATGCCGACCTCGGAGCACTCGCCCTCGAAGTTCGCGCGAAGGTCCGCCTTGATGTCCTCCGGAACGTCCGAAGCGACGCCGATTACATGCTCAGCCGCCCATGTGAGCTCCTCGCCCTGCTCCACAAATTTGGAAGCCGGCGCCTTACATACCGG
>ONLT01000020.1 GCA_900318755.1 uncultured Eubacteriales bacterium | reverse complement strand
CGGAGGTACATAGGACCTGTGAAACCACGGCAACCCCGTCCGATCGGAAGGTGCCAGCCTGAGCGAGAAATCGAACAATAAGAGGATGGTGAGGAATCCGTCTTGTTGAGACGGATTTTTTTGAATTTACCTGCTTCATCAATGATCTATTTTATATAAGGAGACAAAAGAGCTATGGAAAAAAGACTGTTCACGTCCGAGTCCGTCACCGAAGGACATCCGGATAAAATCTGTGACGCAATTTCCGACGCCGTTCTGGACGCCTGCATGGAGCAGGATCCGATGAGCCGCGTCGCATGCGAGACCGCGACTACCACCGGACTGGTTCTGGTAATGGGCGAGATCACGACAAAGGCGCAGCTTGACATTCAGAAGATCGTCCGTGACACGGTTGCAGAGATCGGATACACCCGCGGAAAATACGGATTCGACGCGGAGACCTGCGCGGTGATCACCGCACTGGATAAGCAGTCGACCGATATCGCGATGGGCGTCGATAAGGCGCTCGAGGCGAAAGAAGAGAACATGTCCGACGCGGATATCGATGCGATCGGAGCGGGCGATCAGGGAATGATGTTCGGCTACGCGTGCAATGAGACGCCGGAGCTGATGCCGTATCCGATTTCCCTTGCGCACAAGCTGACGAGAAAGCTCGCCGAGGTCAGAAAGAACGGAACGCTTCCGTACCTTCGTCCGGACGGGAAGTCTCAGGTAACCGTTGAGTACGACGAGAACGGCAAGCCGGTGAGACTGGACGCGGTTGTCATCTCCACGCAGCACAGCCCGGATGTGACCCAGCAGCAGATCCATGAGGAGATCAAGAAGTTCGTCCTCGATCCGGTTCTTCCGAAAGAGATGGTCGACGCAAACACGAAATTCTTCATCAATCCGACCGGCCGTTTCGTAATCGGAGGCCCGCACGGAGATTCGGGCCTGACCGGCCGCAAGATCATCGTCGACACCTACGGCGGATATGCGCGTCACGGCGGCGGTGCGTTCTCCGGAAAAGACTGCACGAAGGTTGACCGTTCCGCGGCGTACGCGGCACGCTATGTCGCGAAAAACATCGTGGCGGCAGGCCTCGCGGATAAATGCGAGATCCAGCTGTCCTACGCGATCGGCGTCGCGCATCCGACTTCCGTTCAGGTGTTCACCGACGGAACCGGCAGGCTTTCCGATGAGGAGCTGACCGGAATCGTTCGCGAGAACTTTGATCTGCGTCCGGCCGGCATCATCAAAATGCTGGATCTTCGCCGGCCGATCTACAAGCAGACCGCGGCGTACGGCCATTTCGGACGCACCGATATCGATCTTCCGTGGGAGCACACAGATAAGGTGGATGTTCTGAAGAAATATCTCCGGTAAGATCGGAAGATTTCTTTCATAATAAAGCAGAACGGGCGCGCGCCGCTCCGGGGTTCCGGAGGACGCGCGCTCTGCTTTATAAATAATTAAGAAACCGGCAGGGAACCGTATGGTAAAATGAGACCGGTAAGTGCAGAATTTTTTAACAGTTTTCACAAGATTGTCAATGAAAAACAGAAAAAGTACACATCTGAAAACAAGAATCGGGATCGCGTTTTTCGTGATCCTTCTTGTCCCGGTCGTTCTGGCGGGGATTCTTTATATATGCCTTGCGAACTATAAGGTAAAAGAGTTCGGGAAGAAGTACGGGATCGAGAATCCGACGTACGAAAATCTTTATGACCAGTCGCTGATGGTATCGCGGCTTCTGGATGACAAGATCCAGGAGATCCGTACGGAGACGGGGAGCGATCCGAAGAAGCTGGAGGACAACGCGTGGCTGAACAGCAAGAATCAGGAGCTGGAGAAGCAGCACTGTTTCATTGCGATTCGGAACAAGGAGGGCATCTATTACAACGGCAGCACGACGATCAGCGATGAACAGCTGCTTGATATTCTGCCGGCGCTCTCGGAATCTTCCGGCGGGTCCGACAGCAGCATCTACATAAGAACGGCGGATCAGGCGCTGATCAAGCGGATGGATTATCAGATGTCGGACGGATCGAACGCGAGCCTGTTTCTGATCGCCGGGGTGAACCGTGCGATCCCGGAAATCAAGGAGTGGCTGATCGAGGTCGCCGTCTGCATCATTCTCGTTCTGGCGCTGACGTGCCTGATCACGAGCATGTGGATTTACCGCAGCATCGATGTGCCGCTGCGCAAGGTGAAGAACGCGACGCGGCAGATCCGTGACGGCAATCTCGATTACAGGCTGGATACCGGCAGCACCATCACGGAGATTACGGAGCTCGGCGAGGATTTCGAGGACATGCGCCTGCGGCTGAAGGAATCCGCGGAGGAGAAGCTCGAGGGAGATAAGGAGAGCAAGGAACTGCTCAGCAACATCTCGCACGATCTGAAAACGCCGATCACCGCGATCAAGGGATATGCCCTCGGCCTGATGGACGGCGTCGCGAACACGCCGGAAAAAATGGACCGCTACGTGCGGACGATTTATAATAAAGCAAGCGACATGGATAATCTGATCGACGAGCTGACGATGTACTCGAAGATCGACACGAACCGGATTCCCTACAATTTCGCCCGGATCCACATCGCCGATTATTTTGAGGACTGCGTGGAGGATATCCGCATCGAGCTGCAGGAGCGGGGAATCGATCTGATTTACTTCAATTATCTCCATGACGACGCGGTCGTCATCGCGGATGCGGAGCAGCTGAAGCGGGTGATCAACAACATTATCAGCAATTCGGTCAAATACATGGACAAGCAAAGAGGCGTGATCAACATCCGGCTGCGCGACGTCGGCGATTTTGTGCAGGTTGAGATCGAGGACAACGGGCGGGGAATCGACCAGAACGAGCTGACGAGGATCTTTGACCGGTTCTACCGGACGGATCAGTCGAGAAACAGCAGAATCAGGGGCAGCGGAATCGGCCTCTCGATCGTCCATAAGATCATTTCGGATCACGAGGGAAAGGTCTGGGCGACCAGCAAGAAGGGCGTCGGTACCGTGATTTACTTTGTGCTGAGAAAATATCAGGAGGTGCCTGAAACAAATGAGCAAGATACTGATCATTGAAGATGAGGAGTCCATCGCAAATCTGGAAAAGGATTATCTGGAGCTTTCGGATTTTGAGGTGACGATTGCGAACGACGGCGAGTCCGGCCTGAGGCTGGCCCTTGGCGGCGAGTTCGATCTGATCGTGCTTGACCTGATGCTTCCGGGCGTGGACGGATTTGAGATCTGCAAAAAGGTCCGCGCGGAGAGCGAAATTCCGGTGATCATCGTGTCCGCCCGGAAGGACGACATCGACAAGATCCGGGGGCTCGGGCTCGGAGCGGACGATTATATGACAAAACCGTTCTCCCCCAGCGAGATGGTGGCGCGCGTCAAGGCGCATCTTTCCCGCTACGAGCGGCTGAAAAGCGGCGACCGGCCGAAGAACGACATCATCGAGATCCGGGGAATCCGGATCGACAAGACGGCGCGCCGTGTGTGGGTGGACGGAACCGAGAAGCAGTTTACGAACAAGGAGTTTGATCTGCTCACGTTCCTGGCGGAAAATCCGAATCACGTCTTCACAAAGGAGGAGCTGTTCCGCAAGATCTGGAATATGGATTCGGTCGGAGACATCGCGACCGTCACGGTTCACATCAAGAAAATCCGTGAGAAAATCGAGTTCAACACATCGAAGCCGCAGTACATCGAGACGATCTGGGGCGTCGGCTACCGCTTCAAGATTTAAAATCGGGCCGGAATTTAGGGGCCGGGCTCCGGATCCGTCCGGGGATGAAAAAATGAGGGAGAAAAAATGAAAAAACTGTCAACCTTTCAGTCCGCGCTGATCTGGTTCGGCGCAGGCGTTTCGATCGCGGAGATCCTGACGGGGACGTATTTTGCGTCGCTGGGGTTTTCCACGGCGATCGCCGCAATTCTGCTGGGGCATCTGATCGGCGGCGTGCTGATGTTTCTCGCCGGCATGATCGGCGGCCAAACCGGGAAAAGTGCCATGGAAACCACGAAGATGAGCTTCGGCAGCCGCGGAGGTCTTCTTTTTGCGGTGCTGAATGTCCTCCAGCTTGTCGGCTGGACCTCGATCATGATCTACGACGGCGCGATGTCGCTCAAGGGGCTGTTCAGCGCTCCGCCGGCGTTTTTTGCGATCGTGATCGGCGCGCTGATTCTTGTCTGGATTGCGGTCGGCGTCACAAACCTCGGCCTGATCAATAAGATCTCGATGGCGGCGCTGCTCGTTCTGACCATCGTGCTCTGCGCCATCATTTTCCGTTCCGGGATTCCGGCCAGCGCCGGAGACGGATCGCTGACGTTCGGTGCGGCGGTGGAGCTTGCGGTGGCGATGCCGCTCTCGTGGCTGCCGCTGATCTCGGATTATACGAGGGAGGCGGAGAAGCCGGCGCAGGCGACCTGCGCCAGCGTCGTGACGTACAGCCTTGTGTCCTGCTGGATGTTCTTCATCGGGATGGGCGCGGCGCTCTGCACGGGCGAAAGTAACATCGTGACGATCATGGTTCGCGCGGGACTGGGCGCAGCGGCGCTGATTATTCTGATTCTGTCCACGGTCACGACAACGTTTCTCGACGCCTGGTCCGCAGGAATTTCCGCGGAATCGCTGAGCAAAAAGCTGAACGGAAAGAGAATCGCGATGATTGTGACGGTCATAGGGACGGTCGGCGCGGTGCTGTTCAATATGGATGACATCACGAATTTTCTCTACCTGATCGGATCGGTGTTCGCGCCGATGATTGCGGTGCAGATCGCGGATTATTTCATCCTGCGGAACAAAAAAGGAACGGACCGCCCGTTCGAATGGGTCAGTCTTGTCTGCTGGCTCATCGGCTTTGTGATCTACCGGTTCCTGATGCGCGTGGACATTCCCATCGGAAATACGCTGCCGGATATTGTGATCACAGCGGCAATCGCCGTGGCGGCGCAAAAGATCGTCCGCCGCGGGCAATCCGTCGAATAAGCGGACAAAAGAGCGAACGATTCGACGACAGACAACTGAACAACCGATACACAGAAACAGGGAGAAGCAGATGATACTTGAGATCAATCAGATCCGGAAGTCTTTCGGAGACCGCGAGGTCCTGCACGGAATCAGCTTTCGGGTTCAAAGCGGGCGAGCCATGGGCTTTCTCGGCCGCAACGGAGCGGGAAAATCGACGACCTTCCGATGCCTGATGCAGGTGTTCCGACAGGATTCCGGAACGTTTCTTCTGGACGGACAGCCGTTCAATCTGCGGGAACACAGGATCGGCTATCTGCCGGAGGAACGCGGCATGTACGAAAAGACCGGCGTAAAGGATCAGCTGACGTATTTCGGGCAGCTGAAGGGCGCTTCCAGGAAAAAAGCGGAAGAGGACGCGTCCTTCTGGATTCACTACTTCGGCCTGGATGAGTACGCGGATAAAAATCTGGAGACGCTCTCGAAGGGAAATCAGCAGAAGATTCAGATCGCGCAGGCCTTTTTGAATGATCCGGACATCATTATTCTTGACGAGCCGTTCTCCGGCCTCGATCCGGTCAACGCGCAGGTGTTCAAAAATGTGATCCGGGAGTACGTGACGCGGGGAAAGCTGGTCATCTTCTCTTCGCACCAGATGGCATACGTCGAGGAGATGTGCGACGACATCGCGCTGATCAGCAGCGGAACCATCCTTCTTTCCGGAGATCTGGAAAAAATCCGGGAGGAGAAAGGCGCGAACCGCTACTACATCGACTGCCGGCCGGAGGCGGCCGGGGCGCTGGAGGAGGATCTCCGCGCGGCGGGACTGGCGTTTTCAGAGACGCGCGGCCGCCTGATCACAGAGCGCGCGGAGGAGGCGCTGAAGGCCATTCTCCCGAAGTATTTTGACGATATCCGGTCATGCGGATTTTACCGCCCGACCCTTCAGGATATTTTTATTGAGGAAGCGGGGGAGGATCAGCATGAATAATCTCGGGGTTGTTTTTCGGTTCGAATTCATGAATCAGACGCGGAAAAAGGCGTTTCGGGTCACGGCGGTGATTATCGCCGCAGTGATCGTATTTCTCGTGCTCGCTCCGGTGCTGTTCCGATCGGCCTTTGAGGGCGGAGATGACGGACTTGACGGAGGCGTCGTCTTTGAGGACCAGGCGTACGCGGATCTGCTCCCCTTCGAGGAGAACCACATCTACGGAACGGCGGAGGAACTGGAGGACGCCGTGAAGAGCGGAAAAGAGGACATCGGATACGTGATCCTGGATCCGACCCATATCCGGACGATCTATTCCAATTACGGGGTGTCGGACGAGGCAAAGTCCGCGGCCGTCGTCGGCGCCATGAAAGAGATCTACATCCGGCAGGCGCTGGCGCAGCAGGGTGTCTCCGATGAGGCGTATCAGAAAATTCAGAATCAGGAAATTCACAATGAGACGGTGATCTACGGGAAGGACACGACCGCACAGTACGCGTCGGCGATGGTTTTCGTCATTCTTGTTTATATGGTGATTCTGGTTTACGGACAGGTTGTCGCGGCGGCGATCGCGCGGGAAAAGGACAGCAAGACCATGGAGCTGCTGATCACGACGACGCGGGCGGACAGTCTGATTCTCGGAAAGGTGTTCGCGGTGATCGCGGTGGTGCTGATCGCGCTCGCGGTCTACCTGACGGCAGCGGCGGTGCCGTACCTGCTCGTAAAGGACCGCTACCCGGAGGCCGTGAAGGAGGCTCTGAACAGTTCCCTGAATCCGTCGATGATCGGTATTTATATCCTGTTTTTCTTCATCGGGCTTGTGATGTATCTGTTCATACTGGCGGCGCTCGGATCGGTTGTATCCCGGGTGGAGGAGGTATCATCCTCCCTTTCGCCGGTGGTCACGATGATGGTTGTCAGCTACGCCCTGTCGTTCGTGCTGATGACAGGCGTCGACAATGCGGTTCTGGACGGCCTCTCATGGATCCCCTTCTTTTCGGTGCTGATGATGCCGATCCGGTACGCTTACGGCGGCATCGCGCTGTCGGGCGTGTTTGTATCGGCCGCGGTGTGCGTGGCATTTACGGTGTTCCTGGCGCATGTATCCATACGGATCTACCGGTGGGGAACGCTGAATTACGGAAATAAGCCGAGTCTGACCGGCGTTCTGCGGCAGGTGTTCGGGAAGAGTGGAAAAGGAGCCGCGGTCTGACCGGGTGGGCGGCGTGGCGGCGGGCCGTTTCGTCGGTGAATCTGTAAAAAAAATCTTACATATTTATAAAATAGAACAATTAACGGACAAATTTGCTATGATAGTAAGGATCAGCACAATGACATACAGAACACCGGCTGAAAGGAGCTGTCAATGAGCGAAATTATTATCGCAGCAGAATCCGGAGCGGATATTTCTCCGGAGCTCGCGCGGCAGTACGGAATTTATATTGTACCGATGCATGTGACATTCGACGGAGTGACGCGGAAGGATCCGGATGTCGACCCGCAGGAGATCGTGGATTATTATAACCGGACCGGAAAAGTGCCGAAGACGAGCGGGTCAAACATCGACGATTTTAACCGTGTGTTTGATCAGATCCATAAGGAGCATCCGGAAGCGCAGATTCTCTATCTGGCCTACTCCGCGGCGACGACGGTTTCATATTCGTGCGGCGTGCTTGCCGCGAAGGACCGGGATTATGTGACGGCGGTCGATACGAAGCTTGCGACGGGAGGCCAGTGCGCGCTCGTGGTGCGTATGGCCCAGATGATCGCGAAACATCCGGAATGGGATGTAAAACAGGCGGCGGCGGAGGCGGAAAAGCTTCTGAAAAAAACTCATGTATGCTTCGTTCCGCGAAAGCTGGATTTCCTCCGCGCGGGCGGAAGATGTACGAACGCGAAGGCGCTTCTGGGAAATATTCTGCACATCGTGCCGCTGATTGATGTGAAGGACGGAATCCTGATGGCGGTGAAAAATTACCGGGGGCGGTTCGCCGGCGTGATCGAGCGCGTGATAAGGGATTACACGGAGCAGTATCGTCTGTCCAGGGAGATTTTGTATGTGATGGTGACGCCGGGTTTTGAGGACGCGCTGCGCAGCGTGGTCGGTCTGACCGCGGAGAAGCTGCATTTCCGGAAGCTGGTCTGGCTCAGGACCGGATCGGTCATCACGGCGCACGGAGGGACCGGCGCCTTCGGAATTGCCGGATTTGAAAACGACGAAGAAACCGGCGAAATGTGACCGTTACTGTTTTCCGTACCGGAGGATCAGTTTTTGGAGACGGATGTCCCATTTTCTGAAGTTCGGAGATTCCAGACTGTCATACAGTCCGATGGAGCGCTCGCAGCAGTCCGGACAGTATCGGATGACGTACCAGATTTCGTCCTTCGTGCGGGCGGAGGAAAGTGTTCCGGCTGCGGCGCCGGCCTGCCCCGGCATGAAACAGTCCTGAAGCGCGCGGCGGAAGGAAGATTCCGGCCGGATCGTCTGCACTGTTTCATTTCCCGCGCTGAGAATCTGATGAATCGGAAGAATAAACGAAGGAGCGTCGCTGCCCGTGCTGCGGGTCGTAAAGCGGAGCTCCTTATTTTTTTCATCCATCGTAATGATCACCGGGTCATTTACGCGGTAGAGTGAATCGATTCCGCACCGGTAGCGCATGTGAAGTTCATTGCCGTGACCGAGAAAAAACATAGAATCAGCTCCGTTTCTGAAAGATTTCTTCTATTATAACACCCCTGATATGTAAAATTAGCCGAAAGAACCATAACGGAATTGGTGAATTTGTGCTATCATAAACCTACTATGTTTGAATGAGGTCTGCCATGCGCGAATTACGGGCGGCGTTTCCGAAGACCGTACCGGTTCTCTTCGGATACGTATTTCTGGGAATTACATACGGAGTGCTGATGGTGACGAATGGGCTGCCCTTCTGGCTGCCGACGCTGACGGCTGCGGTGATCTACACCGGATCGATGGAGTTTCTCCTCGTCTCGATCCTGCTGTCGTCGTTTCATCCGCTCTCGGCCTTTGCGACGGCGCTGATGGTCGGCGCGCGTCACCTCTTTTACGGGATCGCGATGCTTCCGAAGTACCGGGGAAGCGGTCCGATGAAATTTTATCTCATTTATACCACGAGCGACGAGACATTCGCGCTGAATTACGACGCGGAGATTCCGGAGGGCCTGGACCGGACGCGGTACTATTTCTTTGTTTCGCTCCTCGACCAGAGCTACTGGGTGATCGGGACGCTGATCGGCGGTCTGTGCGGCTCGCTGATCCGCTTCAACACGGAGGGGCTGGATTTTGTGATGACAGCCATGTTCCTGTCGATCTTCATGAATCAGTGGATGAAAGACCGCGATGAGAAGCAGTCCCATGCGCCGGAACTGATCGGTACAGCCTGTTCTGCGGTCTGCCTGGCGGTTTTCGGGCCGGACCGGTTTCTTATTCCGGCGATGCTCCTGATTCTGGCGGTTCTCGCCCTCGGAAGAAAGAAGCAGGACGGGCCCGGAAGAAAGAAGCAGGATAGGATCCGGGAGGGGCGCAGCACCAGCCGGTGATCCGGACAAGAAGGAGGTAACACGATGCAGATGACAGCGGCGCAGATAGCAGTCACGATCGGAGCCGTGATTCTCGGAACGGTTCTGACAAGATTTCTTCCGTACGCGCTGTTTCCCGAGGGAAAGCCGGTGCCGGAATTCGTCCGGTACCTCGGCCGGGTTCTGGGTCCGGCAGTATTCGGGCTGCTTGTTGTGTACTGCCTCAGGCAGACAGACTGGATGACGCCCTTTTCGGCGGGCGGAACCCACGGCATCCCGGAGATCGCCGCGACGGCTGTGACCATTCTGATCTTTGTCTGGAAGCGTCAGATGATTCTTTCGATGGCGTCGGGAACAGCGGTCTACATGGTTCTGGTACAGTTTGTTTTCTGAGCCGGCCGGGGATATGACGCGCAGCCTTTTTGATATACCACGCCGGGTACCATGAAGCAGACGCCGCCGGAGACCGGAAACAGACAAAGACCGGTGTCTCCGTGGTACCCGCGCGGCCCGCAAAGATACCGGAGGGAGACTTTTTCTTTTGACGGAGCCGGATATAATGAAACCATACAGAGTAGTCAGGCTGTTTCATGCGTCTCGTTCCGTCCCCCTTGGAACGATTCGCGTCCAACCGGAAACTGTTGATACAGCTGCTACACTACTGTTAAAAAATTACTCATCTCTTATCTAATTCTTAGGGAAAATGCCGCACTCGTAAAGAGTGCGGCATTCAGACTGTAGACAAACAGGCTTTGGGACAAGTCCTGGAGCCTGTTTTATCATTTAAAATTATGTGAAACAGAATTCTGATGGAAAAAGGGAATGAAACGCTAAAAACAGAGGATTTCCGGG